>NZ_JAFMOZ010000085.1:0-25690 GCF_019049615.1 Rahnella sp. BCC 1045
GTCCGTGATATTAAGTCGCAGCGCGGCCAGACGAGTGGTCAGCCTGTTATCAATGACATCCTGCAAAATCTTGAGGCGGTTAACTTCATTCATCGTGAAAAACTCCGAACCGTGTGCCGTCATCAGTCGTGTCCTCAGCGGATAAAACACCTGGAACCACGACAATAAAACGGACATTTGAAAATAGCCAGATCCGGACATTTCAATTTAGCTACTACAATCAAAGTACGTATAATGTATATTATGTTAAATAAGAATACCATTAACGCACCCGCCATCAATCCACCGTCTCTCCTGCCATTTTGTTCTTTTTTCATGACTCTTCATCTGCGCTTTGATCTTCAATATCACCATAATGCACGGCCAGCCAGATTGTGATTTCATTTGCGGCTGTCCACTCCACACGGTGTTTGCATAACGCCGGAATGTTGATGCAGTCACCGGCGTGCATTACCCGCGTCTGTGTTTCGTTTTCCATTCGCAGACCCGCTGAACCTTGCAGAACCGTGACCCACTCGCTTTGTGTCTGGCAATACCAGAAATCCGGCGGACTTGCCTGGCCGGTCGAAACAATTCTCTCGATACGTAAGCCCGGCATGTTTAACAGCGCGTCGAAGGTTTCGTGTTCCTGCGCACTGGCAGTAACCGGTAAACCGGCGAATAAATTGGACAGCATGCGAACTCTCCTTTCGGCGGATTTCAGCCAATGTAAACTGACATCGCTACGTGAATTCTGAATTTATAGCAGTACCATAATGCTGCAGAATTCACGTAGCGCATTCTTCATTTCTGCCGGTTTCTGCTATAACCCGGCATAAACCTTCTCAACCTTCGCCATGTATCGTGGTGCCTGCGGCGCCGGATGATACTGACGAACATGCCAGTTAAACGCTTCCGGCGTCAGCTGATTGATCATCTGGATTGCCGTCTGGCGGTTTGCGGAAAATGTCCGCAATAAAGCACCGGCACCGTTGGCGTAAGCGACTTCTGTAGCATAGCGACGCGTCAGCGGATCGTTAATCCAGTTTAATTGCTGATGCTGTAATCCGCTCAGATATGCCGCGCCCAAATCAATGTTGGTTTCCGGGTCATGCAATTGTCTGTCGCTCGGGCAACCACGTTTACCTTTGTACCGGTATGCATCACAGCCGCTGGTCGAGGCTTTAAGTTGCATCAGCCCAATGGCATTCGACGGGCTGACGGCGTCCGGATTGTAACTGGACTCAACCTGAATGATTGCTTTAATCAGTTTCCGGTCGACTTTGTAATTATCCGCCGCATCTTCAATTTCATCGTCATAAGCGTGGGTATCGTATTTTTTATAATGCGTTTTGCCTGAGCAACCCGCCAGAATCATCAGCATAATCAGCAGGCTGATCCGTGACGGCTGTTTGAGTAATGAATTCATGAAATCTCACGGTTGAATGCGTCATTTTGGACGCTGACAAGATACCCTTAACGCCGCTGAGTATCATGGTTTAATTGAGTTTTTTCACATTTTACGTGTGCCAAAAATGCGCAATGCAAACCCCCTGCCGTTTTCATCTTCACAGGCTTAACCTGAATGCCTTATTGACTTATTTAATACAGATTGTATTTTTAATGCCATGAAAACTTTTCTGATTATCGTCCCTGACGGGGGTATGTTATTCGAAGCGGCCGGTATCGCCGACATCCTTATGCAGGCGAATCGTCTGATGCCTGCTGGCGGAACAAATTCGCCTTACCAGGTCACGGTCGCCACCACGCAACCTCACCGCGTGGTTCACGGCGTTTCCGGCCTGAATTTGCTGGCGGATCACCGGCTTTGCGACCTCGACCCTGAACTTCCCCGCGACACCATACTGATCACCGGCAAAGGGCTGACCGAAGAAGAAGGCTCGAACGTCGTTGACTGGGTAAAACGCGCTGCACCCCATGCCCGGCGTGTTGTCTCCATTTGTGGCGGAGCCATGTTACTGGCGAAGGCCGGGCTGCTGGATGGACGTCACGCCACGACTCACTGGCGATTACTGGACACGTTGCAGGCCGAATTCCCGCAGATCACCGTCGAACGTGGGCCCATCTATGTGCAGGATGGTCCTGTCTGGACTTCCGGCGGTGTCAGTTCAGGCTTTGACCTCACGCTCGCGCTGGTGGAAGACGATCAGGGTTTTAATCTGGCCAGAGACGTTGCACAGGATTTAGTGATGTTTCTGCGCAGGCCTGGTGGACAGGCGCAGTTTAGCCGCTATCTTTTGAATCAGGCCAGCGAAGGCCCTATCCGTGAGCTTCAGCTCTGGTTACCTGAAAATCTCACCGGTGATTTATCCGTCGAAGCTCTGGCTGAACGCGCCGCCATGAGCCCGCGTAATTTTACCCGGGTTTTCACCCGCGAAACCGGGATCAC
Organism: Rahnella sp. BCC 1045; assembly: GCF_019049615.1. Classification (NCBI taxonomy): domain Bacteria; kingdom Pseudomonadati; phylum Pseudomonadota; class Gammaproteobacteria; order Enterobacterales; family Yersiniaceae; genus Rahnella; species Rahnella sp. BCC 1045. Next base: position 2,390 of record NZ_JAFMOZ010000085.1, read on the forward strand.
TCCGGCCAAATATGTTGAAGAAGTTCGCCTTAATGCAGCCAGGCAGCGGCTTGAACAAACCACGCAAGGCGTCGAGCAAATCGCACTGGTCACCGGTTTCGGCAGTGGCCTGAATTTGCGGCGTGTTTTTGAAAGGAATTTACACCTGACCCCGACGGAATACCGGGAACGCTTCTGCTCACGCATGTTGGCGTAAATAGCTCTTTTATTGTCATTTACGCCAAATCTCCTTCGGTCTACATTACATGCAGGTCTGATAATAAAGGAGTTTCATCATGGTCAAAGTTGGTATCAACGGGTTCGGCAGGATTGGTCGAAATGTTTTACGCGCCGCACTGGGTCGTAATGACTTCCAGGTCGTCGCCATCAACGATCTCACCGACAGTAAAACCCTCGCGCATCTTCTGAAATATGATTCCCTCTCCGGCACCTTAAATGCCAAAGTCGAAGCTGGCGAAGGGCAACTGTTGCTCGATGGCAGAGCTATCCGCGTCTTCTCCGAAAGAGATCCGGCAGCGATTCCGTGGAGCAGCGTCGGTGTTGATATCGTTATCGAGGCGACCGGTTTCTTCACTGAAAAAGACAAAGCCGAATTGCATATCACCAAGGGCGGCGCCAAACGCGTCATTATTTCCGCACCGGCCAAAAATGACGACATCACTATCGTGATGGGCGTAAATGACGGCGATTATGATCCTGCCAAACACAAAGTGGTCAGTAACGGCAGCTGCACCACTAACGGTCTGGCACCGGCGGCGCAGGTTCTGCATTCAACCTTCGGGATTGAGCATGGCCTGATGAACACTACGCATGCGTATACCAATAGTCAGGCGTTGCACGATCAGCCTGAGAAAGATTTACGCGGTGCGCGTGCGGCGGCGGTGTCGATTGTTCCGTATTCCAGTGGTGCAGCCAAAGCTATCGGTAAAGTCATTCCTGAACTGGATGGCAAAATGACGGGTTATTCCCTGCGCGTACCGGTTCCTGTTGTGTCGATTGTTGACCTGACCGTCAACCTGAAACGTGAAGCCACGGTCGAAGAAATCAATGCGGCATTCCGTAAAGCTTCGGAGTCTGGCCCGCTGAAAGATATTCTGGGCTACAGTGAAGAACCGCTGGTTTCCAGTGATTATCGCGGTGACCCGCGTTCTTCGATTGTTGACGGGCTTTCCACGCTGGTTATCGGCGGCAAGCTGGTGAAAATTCTGGCCTGGTACGATAACGAATGGGGCTTCTCAAACCGTCTGGTTGATCTGGCGCTGCTGATGGAAAAAAGAGGTTTATAGCCTCCTTTTTCCTGACAGACATTAATGAGACACCGCCGTAAGGCGGTGTTTTTGCAGTTGTTTCAGACAGACGCTTTGTGTTGAATAATAAATTGTATGTTGTAACTAAGTATCTCTACTTTGAATGAAATGCGTTATTCCTGCGGCTCCATTAATGGTAAATGTTGCTGATCGTGCTAATCTTACGCCACTGAAAACCTGCTTACGCCCGACAGTGAGGAACCTTTGACCACTTTACGCCGCCGCCCGGAAGCATCCATTCCCAGGCTCCGTTTCCTCCCGGAAACCATTCATATCGGCCGTCAGTTGCGCACTTACTGTGATGCCCGTTTCAAAACCATTGGGCTGACGCTCGCCCGCGGGCAGGTGCTGTTGCACCTCGAAGCCGCTCAGGGTCGCCTGCCTCAGGGAGAGCTGACCGCCCTGCTGGAAGTTGAGCATCCGACTGCCATCCGCCTGTTTGACAGCCTTGCCGAGCTGGGTTTGCTGGAACGCTGCCCCGGAGATTCCGACCGTCGTTCGAAAGACATTAAGCTGACCGACGCCGGAATTGAACTGGCGAATCAGGTTCGCAGCATGACCGATGACATTTTGATCCGCGTAATGGAAGGCATTCCGGATAAAGATATTGATGTCGCCCGCGACGTTCTCGCCAGCATCACCGCCAATATCGCCGCGCTTTAGTGGCGTTTTCCCCTTCCCGTTTTCCCCTTCCTCTGCATTAATCACTTGCGTTACTGATTTGTTATTCGTTATTTGCGTTTGTAAATATCACCAATATGAATAATTGGACTAGACACATCTGAAACGCCTTATTACATTATGTAGCAAGCTACAAACTAGTTGGGTAACGACTTACAAGGCATAACGATGACGACGCGTTCTGATTCAGATGTCCGGCAGGACGCCGGTGAATTAACAACACGGGATGCATCACCAGAAAAAGAACTCTCCGCACCACAGCCTGAAGGATTACCGAAACCGCAGCCAGCCTCGGTGCCTCCGTCACAGCATCACCCTTTTGCCGTCCGGGTCAGCACCTTCCTCTGGCACTATCCGCGTGGCCGGATTGCAGTTTATGCGCTGGCCTCGCTGATTATTGGCCTGACGCAGGGGCTGGGGATTAACCTGGTCAGCTCTAACCTGACGGGTATTCAGGGCTCGCTGGGCATTTCCAACGTCGAAAGTTACTGGCTGGTGGCAGCCTATACCGCGACCAGCGTCACCGGCACGATCCTGCTTTATAAAATCCGTACCCAGTTTGGCTTCCGGCGTTTCGGCGAATACGGGCTGCTGTTTTTTGCCGTGGCGTCTCTGGCACAAACCTTTACCCATGATTTTCAGACCGCGCTGGCCGTTCGCGCCGTCATGGGTTTTGCGATGGCCTCTCTCGGCCCGCTGGCGTTGTTTTATATGTTCGAGATTTTCCCGCCCGCTAAAAAACTGACCGCCGGGCTGTGTTTCGGGCTGGCGGGCAGCCAGATTGCCCTGCCGGTTTCACGCATTATTTCGCCGCATCTTCTCGATCTCGGTCACTGGCACCAGCTGACGATGCTGGAATCCGGTCTTTCCCTGATTTGTCTGGCAATTATCTGGATCCTGCCGCTGACGCATCCGCCCCGCGTGAAGGTATTCGAACGCATCGACTGGATCAGCTATCCGCTGATCGCCACCGCCGTCGCCTGTATGTCCGTGGTGCTGACGATGGGCCGTTATTACTGGTGGCAGGAGAAAGACTGGATAGGCGAAGTGCTGGTGGTCGGGATTATTGCGCTGACCCTGTCTTTTATGGTCGAACTCAAACGTAAGAATCCGATAATCGATTTGCGCTGGCTGATGACGCCTGAAATGCTGCTGTTCACCGGTTCGATGCTGTTTATCCGTATGCTGCTTTCCGAGCAAACCACCGGCATGGTTGGCTTTCTGAATCTGGTCGGCCTGGTGAATGACCAGCTGGTAACGCTGTTTTGCGTGATTCTGGCCGCCACCGTTGCCGGGCTGGTGGTCGTCAGCATTATTCATAAAGCGAACCGTATCGTTTACATCCATCTGTTCTCCATTGCCCTGATTGCCGTGGCCTCGCTGATGGACGCCAATTCCACTGCGGACACCCGCGCGGAACAGTTTTACCTGACACAGGGCATGATTGCGTTTGCCGGTGCCATCTTTCTGCCGACGTCCTTATGGCTGGGTTTTATCCGCGCGTTGCAGTTCGGGCAAAGCCAGATCATCAGTTTCGTGCTGGTGTTTCTGTCGACGCAGAACGTCGGCGCACAGGTCGGCGGCGCTTTCCTGGGCACCCTTCAGATATTGCGCGAGAAGTATCATTCCGCCGTTCTGGTTGAACATATCAGTTTGCAGAATCCGCTGGTGGTCGAACGGATTTCCCAATACAGCCACCTGCTGAAACCGGTTCTGACGGATGGCACACAGCTGAGCGCCGAAGGTCTGGCGCAGCTGAGCACGAAGATCACCCAGCAGGCGGGACTGCTGGCCTACAACGATGTTTTTAGAGTGGTTTTTTATATGTCGCTGGGCTGTATCGTCGTGCTCGGCGGACACATTATTGCCGGAAGGATCCAGACAAAAAAACGCGCAGCCTCCGAAGCGGTTGCCTGAATAAACAGATCCTGTTGACGAACTAAAACGAGGTATACGGACAAAGTGATGAAAAATATCTTTCGTTATCCATCCATTATTGTAGTGCTTTGCTTAGGCATTATTGGCGTGATGATTGTGTTGTACAGCTGGCAGCTGTTTCCATTTAACTCCAGGGTGGAATCGACCGATAACGCGTATATCCGGGGGAACGTTACCCTGCTCAGCCCGCAGGTTTCGGGTTACATCACCGGGGTGAAAGTGCAGGATTTTATGCCGGTGAAAAAAGGCGATGTGTTGTTTGAGATTGATGACAGCACTTACCGGCAGGAGCTGTTACAGGCCGAAGCCGCGGCGGCACAGGCGCAGGTGACGCTGCAAAACTTCGAACAGAACCGGGCGTCCGGTGCTGCCAGCCTGCAACTTGCAGAAGCGGAATTGCAAAGCGCGCAGGCAACACAAAGCAAGGCGTCAATCGATACCCGTCGCAACGGGCCATTGCTGCAAAAAGGATTGGTGTCAAAAACCACCGGAGATGAACTTCAGGCGGCGTTACTGACGGCGGAGGCCAACGTGGCAAAAGCGCGCGCATCCGTAAATATCGCACGCCAGAGTCTCGCGCTGGTGGAAGCCAATAAAGCGTCGCTGGCCGCGGCATTAAAAGCCGCGCAGGCGAAAGTTGAAGTGGCACAAATCAATTTACAGCACACGCAGATTGTCGCGCCGTCCGACGGGCAGCTCGGCGAAATCAGCGCCCGCATGGGGCAATACGTCAGTGCCGGAACGCAACTCACGTCGGTCACGCCAAAACAAGTCTGGGTGACGGCCAATTTTAAAGAGCGCCAGCTGGCGGGAATGGCTGTCGGTGCGCCCGCGTCTTTCACGGTGGATGCGCTGAACGATCATCCGTTTACAGGCCACGTGGTGCGGATTTCTCCGGCCGCCGGTTCGGAATTCAGCGTACTGAAAGCCGATAATGCGACCGGGAATTTCACCAAGATTTCTCAGCGTATCGCCGTACGCATTGAGCTGGAACCGGATCAGGCGCAGAGTGACCAGCTGCGACCGGGAATGTCCACGGTCGTCAGTGTTGATACCTCAAAGGCACCCAAAATCTGAATCAGCCGACAATATCTGAGTAGTAGCGCTGCGCAACGTCCGGATGAGAGCGCAGCCGCCCTTTCAGATAGTTGAATCCCACGTCGCGGAACAGCGGATTGAGCGGATCGCTGGCATCGCCGCGAGCTTCTTTTGCCAGTTCAGGCGGCAATGGAAAGAGCGGCACTACGGCGTCCAGCTGCGCACCGAGGAAAAAGGCCAGCGACAGCCGTTCGCCTTCAGCAGGCGGAGACACCACGCGGTGAACCGTCGCACGCAAGTAACCGTTGGTGGCCAGCTCCAGCAGTTCGCCGATATTCACCACCAGCGTATCCGCCACCGGCAGCGCATCGACCCATTCATTTTCCTCAACTTCAACCTGCAAACCACGCTGTTCATCCTGCAATAAAAAGCTCAGGAAACCCGAATCTTTATGCGCACCGACGCCCTGATTTCCCGCGCCGGCCGCCCGGCCCGGATAACGGATCAGCTTGATGTGCTCATTGGGTTTTTCGCCATACAAAGGATCAAAGGCGTCTTCCGGCAGTTTCAGCGCCAGCGCAAAAGCCCGCAATAAACGCAGCGACATCGCCGTCATTTCCCTCTGCCAGCGCAGCAGCAGCGGGCGCAACTCAGGCAACGCTTCCGGCCACTGATTCGGCCCCTGCAATCTCGCCCACGCAGGCGTTTCTGCACTTACGGATAGTTTTGGCCGTTCGGCACCGAGGTCAAACTGTTCGCGCCAGTCCGGCTGACCGCGAGTAATCTCTGACGCAGCGCGGTTATAGCCGCGAAAATGCGGAGAATTGATCATGGCGACGGCCAGCTTATCTTCTTCCGGCAAGGCAAAGAATTCCCGCGCCACGCGCTGCACGTCGTGAAGCAACGTGGCATCTACACCATGATTTCTCAGATAGAAGAACCCGATTTCGCGGGCGGCGTAACGCAGCTGCGACAAAAACGATTCACGCTCTTCTGGCGTACCAGAAAACTGACTGAAATCGACTGAAGGGATAGTTGTTGATGTCTGGCTCATTGCTGACTCCGCCGTGATTATGGGTGATAATCGTCAACGCTATCACAGCGCCGGAGCGGCCGACCAATAGCCAGATAATCTGGTTTATGCTTCGGGGTTATGAAAAAACTACGCGGGATATTAACCGGTTATAACGCGCCCGTCCGTGGGCTGCGCCGGTCAGCGGGAACCGAGATAACGGTAAACCACCGCCAGATCCTGATCGCCATAACCGCCATCCACGGCGGCCTGCCAGGTTTCACTGATGCGTTTCATTACAGGCAACTCGAGCTTACTGCCCGCTTCAATCGCCAGATTGATATCTTTCAGCGCCCAGGTCAGCTGCATCTGCGGGGTGTAATCGCCGCTTTTGAACATCGCCATTTTGCCTTTGATGTAAGGCGCCGCCAGCGGACCGCCGTCGAGCACGCCCCACAGGTCATCCGGCGTAAAGCCCAGTTCTTCGGCCAGTTGGGTACTTTCGGCGATGCCTTCCATCATGGCAATCAGCCACGCGTTAACCACCAGTTTCATTTTAGACGCGCGACCGGCTTCACCCAGCCATTTAGTGGCTTTCGAAATGGCGGCAAACACCGTTTCAACAGCTGCGCCCGCCTCACGATCACCGCTGGCCAGCACCACAATTTGCGCCTGTTCGGCGGGCGCTTTGGTACCCGAAACCGGCGCATCAAAGAACAGCACGTCCGGACGCTGTTCTTTGATGAGCGCAATCAGCGATTCAGTGGCATCGACGCCCAGCGTTCCCATTTGCGCGATAATCCCCCCCTGCTTCAGCCCGGCCAGAAGCCCGTTATCGCCCTGATAAACTTCGAGAGACGTTTTGCCGTCCGATAACATGGTAATCACCACATCGGCACCTTCTGCGGTTTCACGCGGTGTCAGGCCGCGTTGCGCGCCCGCCTTCACCAGATCGTCACCACGCGATGCTGTCCGGTTCCACACGCGGGTGGTGAAACCTTTTTTAATCAGATTGGTGGCAAATGCATGTCCCATCGCCCCCAAACCGAGCACCGCGACTACAGGTTGCTGACTCATGTCTTACTCCTTGTGCAAACGTTAAATGTATTCAAAAGGCTATCATCGCAGACCCTGCGGCGGAACCGGCTTCTGTAACCAGATGCAACAGAAGGGCTTATAATACTTAACCTCTTCCGGCGAAGTGGCGTAACATACGCGCTTTCGTGCCCGGGCTGACCCCTAATGCCCCGGCAACTCTGATTTGACTGAGAATTTTCAGGAGTCGCAGCACTATGAGTAAAGTCGTTTTAATCGGGATCATTTCCGTCATTTTTGCCCTGATGGTGCTGATGTTGGGCTCGGTCTATGTGTATCCGTGGTGGATGCAGCGCACGACTGAAGGCGCATGCAGCACCATCACCAAAGATAACGCCATCGACACTGTGACCCGCGATTACATGCAAAACCGCATTCCCAACTGGGGCAACGATAAAGACAATATGGGCACCTCCGTGCCGGTGTTGAATTTCATCAGCGATGACGTCAAAGAAGACAAAGGCACTTACCACATTCCTTTCAGCGCCAAAGGGCCGAACGGCACGCTGGGTTATGTGGCGCACTTCAACTGCTCAAACCATTACGTGAAATATTCCACCGTCGAGTAATGCCGGTTTACCTCCCCTGCAACGGCGGATTTCTGATTACAGCATTGGCCCGATAAACAAAAACCGGCACGCGATTGTGCCGGTTTTTTATTGCCTGCCCAACGGATGGTGTGGAAGAATTATTTCGCCGGTGGCAACTGACTCCAGTAGGTGCCGCTGAACGGAACCGGCAGAAACTGCGTATACAGTTCTTTCATGGTTTCCTGCGGGTCGACATCTTTAAACAGCTGCGGATACAAAGTTTTGGCAAACACTTCGACGGCGACCATGTGATACGGGCTGAGATAGAAATTATGCCAGACGCTGTACGCCCGCCCTTCGCGCACGGCTTTCAGCGTCGATAGCACCGGCTGCTTATCCATAATCTGCCGGAAACTTTGCTCCGCTTCCTGTTGCGTGACCTGTGGCCCCAGCATCAGGTTGGACACTCTTTTTCCTTCCGGTCCCGCCATGCCCGTGGTGATATACACATCCGGGTTGGCCATAATCACTTTCTCTGCGTTCAGATCTCCGTATACGCTACCAAAAGCACCTTTGGCGATGTTATCCCCGCCGGCAAACGCCAGCAGATCGGCAAGATTGCCGTGAGAAACCGTGGTGCAGCATCCTTCACGGCGACCCAGATGCAATTGCAGCATCACAGTCTGTCTTTTGCCCTGATACGCCGCAATGCGTTCACGAACGCGATCCATATGCTGCTGATAAAAAGCGATAAAGCGCGCCGCTTTCTGCGGATGATTCAGCACGTCGCCCAGCAACTTTACGCTGGGGATCGTGTTATGCAGTTGATCCACGCGCAGATCGACGTAGATCACCGGGATCCCCGCATTAGTCAGCGTGATTTCCATCTGATCGCGGTCGGTTTGTTTCTTCGCATACACCGGCAAAATCACCAGATCGGGTTTCAGCGCAATCACCTTCTCCGCATTCAGCTGCGTATAGTTGTTTTGCCCGAGCAGCGGGATGGTGGCGATTTCCGGAAAAGCTTTTACGTACATCGCCCAGCTTTGCGCATCGAGCTGCGCCATGTCGCCCGGCCAGCCAATCACGTGCTGCGCGGGGTTTCCGTCCTGCACCAGCGCCAGCGTATACAACATACGGCTTTCGCCCACCACGATCCGCTGCGGATTATCCGGCACAGTGACCGTCCGGTTAGAAATATCGGTCACGGTTCTGGCCTGCGCCAGGCCGGATAATAACAGGCAGGAAACCAGCAGAGACTGTGTGAACTTACGCATAACACCTCAAAACCCGTCACAAAGGCTGAGATGATAATGATTATCGTTATTTGTCGCAATGTGATGATTGCCCACTACTACAGGGTTTGGTAACGCGCACGCGCCAGTTTGCAGCGACGCCTGCCCGTAATTCGACTACACTGGTAGCCACTTTCCTCACAGGACGCAGTAATGATGAAAAGACTGACACAACAAGATATGACGGAAAGCGAACAACGCGAGCTGAAAACGTTGCTCGACAAAGCCCGCAAAGCTCAGGGCCGTGAGTTGACTAATTCGGAAAACAACCGGATTAAAGATGACTACATCGACAAGCTGATGGAAGAGAAAGAGAAAGTGGCCGCGCGTGCGCGTGCTGAAAAACGCCGCAATAAAGCGGTTCCAAGCACCTCAGCGACCTATGACTGGACTGCCCGCACCCATCCGCGCGGCCGTCGTTAAAAACAAACTGACCCTCTTCGTGTATTACGCAGAGGGTCAGCTCAGAACATCGCGTTAACCGCTTTTACTTCAACAACTGAAAACCGTGACTCCCGTCTTTTTCCAGCTGCGCCACCAGACCGTATTCCCAGTCCAGATAATCCTGCATCGCCTGCGCGCTCACCGCCGTGCCTTCATACGGACGCTGATAACGATCTTGCGCGTTCTCCAGATATACCGACTCGCCGCGCTCGAGTGATTCTCCGGCGTTAATCCAGCCGACCGTGCCCTTTTCCAGCAAATACGTCTCTTTACCGGTCAGCGTCGCGACTTCCGTGACAGCGTAACGCGCCAGCAAACCGCTTGTGCAGGTCACAACCCAGCGCGTTTTCTCCGGCTGTGCGGCAATGACCTGTGGAATATTGCCCCGCGTCGTCCAGACTGCGCCGGGAATTCGGCGATTACGGAAGTTCGCGCTGGTGGTGAGATCAACCACGCCCGTACTGCCTTCTGCCAGCCAGTGTTGCAGCTGTTCCGGCGTGACGGATTCCACAGCAGGCGCAGGTGCAACCTGTGCTTTCCAGTCGCCCTGTTCTGCGAAATCTTCTTCTTTGAATTCCGCGACGTACACTTCCCAGTTCATCTGCGCCAGCCAGGAAGCCGCCATCCGGGCGCGCACGCCGTCGCTGTCGGCCAGAACGACGCGCGCGCCGCGCACTGTTGCATAATGATCGGTTTCCTGAACCAGCTGACCGCCCGGAACATGCCGCGCGCCGGTGAGATGACCGGCACGGTACTCTTCCGCTGTGCGGACATCAAACAAATACAACGTCCGCTGCGGATCCTGCTGCCATTCATGAATTTGTGACAATGTCACCGAGCGCACGCCCGCACGAATTGCCAGCGCCTGCGCGCCTTTCAGGGCAATGCGGCGGGAATCTTCGCTCAGCGCCGGATAATGGGCGTGTTCCTGATGCGCCAGCGTTTGTCCCGCCAGCGTCCAGCCAATGGTGCCGTTACGCAATGCCGCAACCGGCTGCGTGAATCCGGCATTGATCAGCGATTGCGTACCGATAATGCTGCGGGTACGACCGGCGCAGTTGATGATGATTTGCGTTTTTTTATCAGGCACCACGTCGCGTAAACGCAGCGCCAGTTCTCCGCCCGGCACGCTCACGCCACCGGGAATACTCATCGCCTGAAACTCATCGAACCGGCGCACATCCAGCACAGCCACATTCGCGCCCTTTTCCTGTAACGCCTGAACTTCATTAGCCGTCAGAGACGGAGTTTTATAATGATGTTCAACCCATTCACCAAACGCCTTACTCGGCACATTCACATCAGTAAAAATCTCACCGCCCGCTTCTTTCCAGCCTGCCAGGTCCCCCGCCAGTACTGCGATATCCCGGTAACCCAGCGATTTCAGCAACGCCGCCGCGCGCGTGGTTTTACGTTCCCCGCGGCGTTCGTCATAAAACTCGCCGTTATCGTAGAGCGTGATGGCGGTCTGCCGGTTAGGAATGCGATCCGGTACTTCCAGTTCCAGTTTGGACAGCGCCAGATTGGCGGCAAAGAGCGGATGCCCGGTGGCAAACGCCCCTTCTTCACGCAGATCAACCAGAGCCACTTCCTGCCCGTCACGCAGGGCCTGATGCAGTTGTGAAAAATGACGCAGAGGTAACGGATGAGATTCAGACATGAGTGTTCTCTTTTGACAGATCCCAGATATTGGGAATGTACGAATTGGAATAACCGGAGATGAAGGCTTTCTCGGTGCCGTCCGGCAGATAAACCGCCCGCGACACCGCACCGATATTGCCGCCGTAGACGTGAATACTGACTGAAACCCGGTCGTCATACAGGTTGCTGACCTGATGAATATCGAGCAAATCCGGCGCGATTTTTTCCACATTGCCTGGCTGTAACGTCACGGCAGCGCCTTCAGGATGCAAACTGCCGTCGCTGTGGCGGACATAGTTCTGGCTGGTTTCCCCGCCGCGCAGCATGCCAATCAGCCCCCAGACGCGGTGATCGTGCACCGGCGTTTTCTGCCCCGGTCCCCAGACAAAACTGACAACGGAAAAACGTGAAAGCGGATCGGCATACAACAGGTATTGCTGATAATGCTCAGCGTGCGGCTGCGCGGTATCCTCCGGCAGCCAGCCGTCAGTGCTGACGAGCTTTTCCAGCAACGCACTGCCCTGCGCCAGTATTTCGGTCTGCCCGTGAGGCTCCTGCACCAGCCGGGTAAAATCCGCCAGAAACTGCCGCAGCGGTGCCACCTGTAAAGCCACCATACCTTCACCTCTTTCATCTATAAGCGATCCTGATTTCACTCAGGCTAACACCGGTCAAACTCAAGCAAAATGCATTTTATGGATAAGCTAATATGCAATTCACACATAAAAATGTGCGGTGGGATCCAGCGTCACCGGTGGAATTGTTTTATCCTGTGGAGACGCACAACGTTTACTTTCTGATACTGAGTCCCGATGAAAATTGAAGATTTGACCGCTTTTGTGGCGGTTATCCGGTTGCAGTCAACGCGACTTGCAGCTGATGAGCTGGGGCTGACGCAGCCGGCAATTACCCGCCGGGTGCAGAATTTCGAAGAGTCGCTGGGTATTCCGCTGCTTAACCGCCAGACCAAACCCCTGAAACCGACGCTGATGGGCAACCGCGTTTATCAGCAGTGCCGTCATATTCTGCGTGAAGTGGATGCGCTCAGCGATCTGGTCGCCGCCGACAGCCCGCCTTCCGGTCTTTTACGCCTCGCCGTGCCACAAAGCCTGAGCGAAGGCAGTCTGCTGCCCGCGCTGAAGAGTCTCTCCGCGCAGTTCCCGGATATTCAGCCGCGCCTCTCCAGCGGCTGGGGAGAAGAATTGTTGTTACGCATTCAGCGTCAGGAACTGGAAGCTGCCGTGGTGCTGTTTCCGGCCAGCAAGCAATTCCCCGAGGGCGTGGAAAACCAGCCACTCGGCGCGGTTGACCTGGTGGTTGTCGGCCCGAAAACCACCGGCACCCTGCCGCAGCGGCTGGAAGATTGTTATCAGCGCGGCTGGATCCTCAATCCCGAAGGCTGCGGTTTTCGCGCCGCCCTGCAACGCGCACTGACTGAGCAGGGTTTGCCGCTGCTCATCAATCTCGAAGCCTTTGGTACCACGCTCCAGTTATCGCTGATCGCAGAAGGTCGCGGGCTCGGCCTGATGCCTAAACCGCTGGTCGAACGCCATCCGCTGCGCGATGAGCTTGAAATTTACGCCCTGAAAGATTTCGCCCCGCGAAGCCAGCTATGGCTGGTGTATCCGAATGTCCCGGCGAGTCAGGTTCCGGCGATTGATGCGTTTGCGGCGGCCGTGGCAGAGGGGCTGGATCTTGGGATTGCCGCCCAAACGGGCCTTAATTCCAAATTCTAAACCTTGGGTTGCCACCCAAACCGGCCTCAGGGGTGGCTTATCGCCGCCACCCCTAAGAACCCTGGGCTCTTTCACTGCGCGCTACCGCTCGCTGGCTATGTTTCAGCAACTATTGTTATTGCCGCGAAAAGTTGCCGCTATGCGGTTCCCTCACTCGGTTTCGAGCCATTAGTCTCGAAACACTTCGTTCGGCAAGTTTTCTGAAAGCGGCCGGAGGCTTATCCAAATTTAGCGGTATTTTTTAAATAACAATCAGCAGTAAGGTTACGAACTAAAAAGTCTCTGGCCGCTTTCAAAACGACGTCGAATGAGTGATGAGAAACAGCGAGAGTTTTTTTTCGAGCAGGTTCGAATCCGAAATGAGAGTACCGCGCAGCGGCGGCGTTTGCGGCACTAGCCGGAGCCGCTGGAAAATAGCCAGCGAGCGGTAGCGCGCAGTTAAAAAGCGCGGGTGTCCAGAGGGCGCGCGCGTTAACGCGCCCTTTGGGCCAGTTTGGGCGGCGAGCCCAAGGTCTTGATTTTGGCCTGAGGCCAGTTTGGGTGGCAACCCAAGGTTTTGCCGGTTTGGGTGGCAACCCAAGGTTTTGCCGGTTTGGGTGGCAACCCAAGGTTTTGCCAGTTTGGGCGGCGAACCCACGGTCTTGACTCATGCCCACAGCTAAAGCCCAGCCCCATACAATGCACATTTTTTATATTAGCTTATCCATATAATTAATTTTTAACATAGTAGCATCCCGTTTATGGTGATAACTCCTGCCAGCGCAGCCACCATCCCGCTGGCCTCTGACCCGAGGAGTGACAGCCCGTGAGCGTGCAATTTATTGGTATGATCGGCCATCGTCTGGCATCTGAAATCATCCCGCCGACCGGCCCGATTTTTGATAAGCAATACATCGCGGATTTCGCCCGTGCCCATGAAAACGCCGGTTTTGACCGCATTCTGGTGGCATACGCTTCTGACCAACCCGACGCATTTCTGGTGACCGCCCATGCCGGTGCCAGCACTTCGCGCATTCATTTCCTGCTGGCGCATCGTCCCGGTTTTGTCGCACCGACGCTGGCTGCCCGTAAACTGGCGACGCTCGATCATCTGCTCGATGGCCGTCTGGCGGTACACATCATCAGCGGCGGCAGCGATGCTGAGCAAAAACGTGACGGCGATTTCGAGCCGAAAGATTCCCGCTACCGCCGCACCGACGAATACATCGATGTGCTGAAACAGAGCTGGTATTCGGAAAAAGGCTACAACCACCAGGGCGAGTTTTATCAGGCGGAAAACGCCTTCTCCGCCATCAAACCTTTCCAAAACCGCTTACCGGTCTTTTTCGGTGGTTCGTCTGACGACGCCATCCGCGTAGCCGGTAAACAGGCCGATGTTTTTGCGCTGTGGGGCGAACCGCTGGACAGCGCAAGGGAAACTGTTGAGGCGGTGAAAGCCTCTGCGGCCAGACATCAGCGTGAGATTGATTTCAGCATTTCTTTCCGCCCGATTCTGGGCAATACCGAAGAAGAAGCCTGGGCAAAGGCGGATGAAATTCTGACGAAAGCCACCGCGCAGCAGGCGGAAAAAGGGACGGCGCTGGCACCCAAACCGCAAAGCGTGGGTGCGCAGCGTTTACTGAAAGCCGTGGCACAAGGCGACCGTCTGGATTCCTGCCTGTGGACCGGTATCGCCGGGCTGATTGGCGGCGGTTCTAACTCGACCGCACTGGTCGGCACACCGGAACAGGTTTCCGATGCGCTGCTGAAATATTACGATCTGGGGATCACCACGTTCCTGATCCGCGGTTTTGATCCGCTTAATGATGCCGTTGAATACGGCAAAAGCCTGATCCCGCTGACAAAGCAGAAAATCGCTGCACGGCAGGCACACAATAAAACCGACGCAACCACGCTGGTATAAGGAACCTTGATGCGAGTGAATGTGAAAAGTCTCCTGCTGCTGGCAACGCTTATCAGTGGCACGTTTGCTGCCAGCGCCGAACAAATCACCCTGCGCGTTGCCGACCAGAAAGGGAATATGCGGGCACAGCTGGAAGCGGCGAATAAACTGGACAATCTGCCCTACAAAATTGAATGGTCAGAATTTCCCGCCGCCGCCCCGCTGGCGGAAGCCCTGAATGCCCAGGCCGTGGATGTCGGCATTATTGGCGATGCGCCGCTGCTGTTTGCCGAAGCGGCGGGCGCGCAGGTGAAAGCGATCGCCGTCGACAAATCTGACGCTTACGGCACCGCGTTGCTGGTGAAAGCCGACAGCCCGATTAAATCGGCGGCGGATTTGAAAGGCAAAAGCATCGCCACCAACCGCGGCTCTATCGGGCATTTCGTGGCGCTGAAAGCGCTGGCCTCCGCCGGGCTGAGCGCCAAAGATGTCACGTTCCGTTTTCTCCCGCCGAGCGATGCGAAACTGGCGCTGACGCAGGGTTCCGTAGATGTGTGGGCGACGTGGGAACCCTACACCGCATTTGCTGAAACGCAGGATCATCTGCGTGTGCTGGTGAACGGGCGCGGTTTGTGGTCGGGGAACAGCTTCCTTGCAGCGACTGACACGGCGCTTAAAGATCAGGGTAAACGTCAGGCGATTGCGGATTACCTGCAACGGCTGAGCGACGCGCAGATCTGGGCGTATAAAAATCTGGATGCCTACAGCGAAAAGCTGGCGAAGATTATTGGCTTCCCGCTGGACGCGGCGAAGCTGTCGTTTGAACGCCGTAAATCCTACTGGCAACCCATCGACGCTGACACGGAAACGCAGCAACAGCAGACTGCCGATTTCTATCATGCACAGGGTCTGTTGCCGGTCGCGCTGAATGTCACCGGCACCTTTGACCATTCTTTCCTGCTGAAATAGCGTCACGCGGTTTCTACCGCACCTTCATAAACACCGGCTTCGTGCCGGTGTTTGCATTTTTGCCTTCTCTCTTTGTGCGCTATAACACACTGATAAGCCGTGTTTTCCCTCTGTTTCGCAAACTGTGAACTGCCGCCCTGTACGGAAAATTCAGACGTGGTTAATAGAAGACGTCGCCCGTCATCAGGCTCAGCTAACAGGATGCAGCATGGAAAATTACGCGAACAAAAGTGGTGATTCACAGGTTGTCAGCTTCCAGATTGATGCCAACTCGATCAAAGTCCGCTTCAAAAACAATCACGTTTATCTCTACGATATCCGCCATCCCGGGCCGGAACATCTCGAAAAAATGAAAGAGCTCGCCCGCGCCGGTTGGGGGCTGAACACCTACATCGAAAGCGAAGTGAAAACGGATTTCTCGTCGAAAGTTTTCTGACACCAGGACTGCGTTTCCGGGCGGTTGTGAGCCAGCCGCCTGCGTTTTGTGTCCCGTTTCAGCGCAAATTACACCTTGTTAACAATCAGCTGTGACAACCTCCGCTGAACCCGCTAGTCTTCGTTATTATCCAGTGTTTTAACGGAAACCTCGCCATGACCCGAAAAATTGTTAAGCAATACAAAGCCTATCGTGATGATATCCGCGATCTGCAAACCCGCCGTCCGGTTCCGGGGCCGGAACTCGAGCAGCTCGACCCTTTCCTGTTTCTCAATCATCACGGACCGCAGGTTTATGCACCGGATAATCTTGGTTTACCGTTCGGCCCGCATCCGCATCGCGGATTTGAAACGGTCACGTTTATCCTGCGCGGCGAACTGGCGCACAGCGATACCGGTGGCCATGAAAGTATTATCGGCACCGGCGGCGTGCAGTGGATGACAGCCGGTTCGGGTCTGATTCACTCTGAACTGTCACCGGAAGCGTTCAAACGCCACGGCGGTGAACTGGAAATCTTGCAACTTTGGGTGAATTTGCCGTCACAGCTGAAAATGACGCCGCCGGGTTATGTCGGTTTACAGGCACAAGACATCCCGCAAATTCCGCTGAGCAGAGGACACGGCGAAATCAGCCTGATTTCCGGCAGCGTTGCAGGCGTAACCGGCCCGATAAAATCACTGACCGATGTCACCCTGATGACCGTTCAGATGAGCGCGGGTAGCGAAGTGACATTGCATGCGCCAGCGGCACGACAGGTCTTCCTGTATACGGTGAAAGGACGGCTGAAAATTGATGATATTCTGGCGCAGGCCTGGCATCTGATTGAAATGGATAACAGCGATGACCTCGTGACGATCACCGCAACCGATGACGCCACATTCCTGTTCGGGCACGCCGATAAAATCAATGAACCGGTGGTTTCTCACGGCCCGTTTGTAATGAATACGGTGCAGGAAATTAATCAGGCCATTCTGGATTATCAGGCCGGAAAGTTTGATGTGAAGCTATGAGGAATTTTATTAGCAAGGGGTAAACCCACCCCCATCTCAACCTTCCCCTCGTGAGAGGGGAAGGAGCAGAACTTAGATTTTCAGTTTCACGTAGTCAATGGCACGGCTGATGATCCCGCCCTGCGCCACGTCTTCCAGCGCCACCAGCGGCACGGTTTTGATGACTTTACCGTTATCCACGATATTAATGCTGCCCAGTTCCTGGCCTTTTTTCAGCGGCGCGTCAATCTGCGGATTGGTCAGCACGTACTGCGCTTTCAGTTTGTCGGCGTCAGACTGCGGAACGCTGATGAACACATCGCTCAGGGAACCGACTTTCACCTGAGGATTCGCACCGAACCAGACGTGCTCGCTGGAAACGGTCTGATTCGCCTTGAAAATCTGCTTGCTGGTGTATTCACGGAAGCCCCAGGTCAGCAGTTTACGTGCCTGTTCTTCACGCCCTTTTGCACTTTTCCCGCCCATAACGACGGCAATCAGACGACGGTCGCCCTGCGTGGCGGACGCGATAATGTTGAAACCGGCGCTTTCGGTGTGACCGGTTTTCAGGCCATCGACTTGCAGGTTTTTATCCCACAACAGGCCGTTGCGGTTCTGCTGGGTGATATTGTCGTACGTCAGCGATTTCTCAGCATACATACGGTATTCCTCTGGCTCGCCGCCGATAATCGCACGGGAAAGCTTTGCCAGATCGTAGGAGGTAGTGAACTGCCCCGGCGCATCCAGACCGTGTACGGTTTCGAAATGCGTGTTGGTCAGGCCCATGCTGACCACGTACTGGTTCATCATGCCGACGAAGGAATCCTGGCTTCCGGCCACGTAATCCGCCATCGCCACACACGCGTCGTTGCCGGAAGTAATGATGATGCCGCGGATAAGATCACGCACGGAAACGCGGTCGCCCGGTTTAAGGAACATCAGCGAAGAACCTTCGAGGCTTTTGTTACCGGCCACCCAGGCTTCCTGAGGAACGGTCACCACGTCGTCCATGGTGATTTTTTTGTGGTCCAGCGCGCGGTCGATAACATAACCAGTCATCAGTTTGGTCAGGCTTGCCGGGTTGCGGCGGTCGTCCGGGTTCCCGGCGGCCAGCACATCACCGCTGGCGTAATCCATCAGCACGAAGGACGCGGCATCGATACTCGGTGGCACAACCGGGAAATCCAGTGGAGCGACAGCTTTAACGCTGCCTGCGGAGAACATCAACACACAAGAGAGGACACTAATTACACTACGTTTCACTGAATCATCCTTAAACGCGCCTTACCGGCAGGCGCAAAATGCAAACCTGCCAGCAGATAAAAAAATACGGAATATTATTTGCCGCATAGGGTGCCCTAAATCGTCGCTCAGAAAAACCCTTAGTCTTTTGCTAACCATTTCATAGTGAAACGGTTCTGTTACATCTTGATCTTAATTTGACCAAAAACCTCACATGGTGCCGTCATCACCCTTTCTTATCGCAACCCGCTGTTTTAACTCCGTGTGATAATCACAACGCGCGTCGCATTCTGCCGGTCAAAATCCGTTATTCGTGCAGATTTTTGGGCAATAGACAGATCTAATCACACCATCATGGCATTCGATTAGACGCCGCTCCATCTCCCTCCTAAACTTGTGACATAAAATTAACAATCGGATTAACAATTCACCGTTCTGATTGTTTACAGACCAGACAAAAACCACCTGCGAAGCATAACTATGAAATTTAAAACTGAGATCAAACCCTACCACGGCGCGGCCGGTGGCTGGGGTGCACTGGAATCCACTACCCGTTTCGTCTTCGACAGTAAAAAAGTCCTTTCCAATCTGCGCAACCTGATGCGTGTTAACAAAGGTCGCGGATTTGACTGCCCGGGTTGTGCCTGGGGTGATGATAACCACAGTACGTTCAGTTTCTGTGAAAACGGCGCAAAAGCCGTCAGCTGGGAAGCCACCCGCAAAGCGGTTGAGCCGGAATTTTTTGCCCAGCACAGCGTGACCAAACTGCGCGCGCAGAGCGATTACTTCCTCGAATATCAGGGCCGCCTGACCCACCCGATGCGCTATAACCGCACCACCGACCATTACGAACCGATCAGCTGGGACGCCGCATTTTCGCTGATCGCCAGCCATCTTAAAGGCCTTGAAAGCCCGGATCAGGCAGATTTCTACACCTCCGGCCGCGCCAGTAACGAAGCTTCTTATCTTTATCAGGTCTTTGGCCGTATGTTCGGCACCAACAATTTCCCTGACTGCTCGAATATGTGTCACGAAGCCAGCGGCGTGGGTCTGAAACAAAGTATCGGCGTCGGTAAAGGCACCATCCGTCTGGATGATTTCGAAAAAGCGGATGCGATTTTCGTTTTCGGCCAGAACCCCGGCACTAACCACCCGCGTATGCTGCACAGCCTGCGTCATGCGTCTGACCGCGGCGCAAAAGTCGTCAGCTTCAATACCCTGCGTGAACGGGGTCTGGAACGTTTTGCCGATCCGCAAAAACCGCTGGAAGTGGTCACACCGAAAGCCGGTCGCATCAGTTCTGCTTATTACCAGCCGAATCTTGGCGGAGACATGGCTGCCGTGCGCGGTATCGTGAAAGCGTTATTGCAGACGCATCGCGAGCGCATTGCGTCCGGCCAGCCTTCCCTGTTTGATGAAGAATTTATTGCGGCAAACTGCGCCGGTGTGGACGAGTATCTGGCTATCGTCGATGACACCAGCTGGGACAAAATCACTGAACAGTCCGGCCTGAGTGAGCAAGACCTGCGCGAAGCCGCGGCGATTTATATGAATGCTGAACGCGTGATTTGTACCTGGGCGATGGGGGTGACGCAGCATAAACATTCCGTTCCGACCGTGCGTGAAATCACTAACCTGCAACTGCTGTTCGGTCAGCTGGGTAAACCGGGTGCCGGTTTGTGTCCGGTGCGTGGTCACAGTAATGTGCAGGGCAACCGCACAATGGGGATCGATGAGAAAGCGCCGAAAGCCCTGCTCGATGCCATGGAAAGCCATTTCAAATTCACTCCACCGCGCGTTCCCGGCCACAATACCGTTGAAGCGCTGGAAGCTATGCTGCGTCATGAAGCCAAAGTGCTGATTTGCCTCGGCGGTAATCTGGCCGCAGCGGCGCCGGATACGCCGCGTACCGAACAGGCACTGAGCAATCTGGATTTGTCCGTGCAAATCAGCACCAAGCTGAACCGCACGCACCTGACGCCGGGCGCTGAAGCGCTGATCCTGCCAACGCTGGGGCGTACTGAGCTGGATATGCAGGCGACCGGTTCGCAGTTCATCACCGTGGAAGATTCTTTCAGCATGGTGCATGCGTCCGAAGGCGTGGGGATTCCGTTGTCGAAAGAGCAGCGTTCAGAAACCGCAATTGTCTGCGGTATCGCCAACGCCGTGCTGGGCGACAAATACCTGGACTGGATGGCGCTGGCCGACGATTACAACCTGATCCGCGACCATATCGAAGCGACAATCCCAGGATTCAAGGATTTCAACGCGCGCTGTGATATCAAAGGCGGTTTCTATCTGGGGAATGCGGCTGCCGAGCTGAACTTCAATACCCTGAGCGGCAAAGCCAATTTCAGCGCCGCGCCTTTGCCCGATGTGCTGATCCCAATGGGTGACCAGAATGCACCGTTTACGTTGCAAACTTTGCGCTCTCACGACCAGTACAACACCACCATTTACGGCCTTGATGACCGTTATCGTGGCGTGTACGGCCAGCGCGAAGTGCTGTTCATTCACCCGCAGGATCTGGCCGATCTGGGCCTGAAAGACGGCGAACTGGTGGAAATCGAAACGCTGTGGAACGACGGTATTGAGCGCAAGGTGACCGGGTTTAAACTGGTCAGCTACGACATTCCGCGCGGCAATCTGGCCGCCTATTATCCGGAAACCAATCCGCTGGTCCCGATGTCCAGTTTTGGTGACCAGACACACACGCCAACTTCTAAAGCCGTTCCGGTGACAATCCGTCGCTGCGAACAAAAAGTCGACCTGCAACGTATCGCATAACCCGTTCTGCGGGATGCGCCGTAAATCTCCCCTTTTGCTTCAGGGTTATGAGGCAAAAGGGGCAGATGCCGCTTGCCCGCAGGGGCTGAATCGCGTAAAACTGTCTGCCGCTAATCGAGCCACATTAACCCTAATTCTCTGGACGATATGTTTCAAGATAACCCGCTGCTCGCGCAGCTAAAACAGCAACTTCACTCTCAGACTCCACGTGTCGAAGGCATCGTGAAAGGGACTGAGAAAGGCTTTGGCTTTCTTGAAGTAGACGGTCAAAAAAGCTATTTCATTCCGCCTCCGTACATGAAAAAAGTCATGCACGGTGACCGCGTAATCGCCTCGCTGCAAACCGAAAAAGAGCGTGAAGTCGTCCAGCCGGAAACACTGGTTGAACCTTTCCTCAGCCGTTTTGTGGGCCGCGTGACGAAAAAAGACGACCGTCTTTCTATCATCCCCGACCATCCTTTATTACGTGATGCGATCCAGTGTCGCGTTGCGCGCAACATCAATCACGAAGTCAGTGACGGCGACTGGTGTGTGGCCGAAATGCGCCGCCACCCGCTGAAAGAAGGCGATCACAGCTTCCAGGCTGAAATCACTGAATGGATCACCACCGGCACTGATGATCTCGCGCCGTGGTGGGTCACGCTGGCCCGTCATAATCTCGAACGCGAAGCGCCAAAATCTGATATCGCACAACTGCGCGATGAAGGCCTGACCCGCGAAGATCTGACCGCCCTGCCATTTGTGACCATCGACAGCGGCAGTACACAAGACATGGATGACGCGCTGTATGTGAAAGACAACGGCGACGGCACCCTGCTGATGACCATTGCGATTGCAGACCCGACGGCTTACGTCAGTGAGGGCAGCGAACTCGACAATATTGCTAAAAAACGCGCATTCACTAACTACCTGCCGGGCTTTAACATCCCGATGCTGCCGCGTGAATTGTCTGATGATATCTGCTCCCTGTGGCCAGATGTGAGCCGCCCTGTTCTTGCGTGTTCTGTTACGCTGGGCACCGATGGCGCACTGGGCAGTGATATTCGTTTCTTCGCCGCCACCATCGAATCAAAAGCCAAACTGGCCTATGACGATGTGTCCGACTGGCTGGAAGCCAATGAGAAAAGCGCATGGCAACCGGCCAGCGATGTGATTGCTGATCAAATCCGTCTGCTGAAACGCGTCTGTGACGTGCGCAGTGCATGGCGCACCGAACACGCGCTGGTGTTTAAAGATCGTCCTGATTACCGCTTCGTACTGGGTGAAAAAGGCAACGTACTTGAAATCGTCGCTGAGCACCGCCGTATCGCTAACCGCATCGTTGAAGAATCCATGATTGCCGCCAACGTCTGTGCCGCTATCGCCCTGCGCGACAGCCTCGGTTTTGGCGTTTACAACGTGCACACCGGTTTTGATCCGCTGCTGGTTGAAAATGCGGTTACCGTGCTTGCCGCCAATGACCTTGAAGCCAATGCTGAAGAACTGCTGACGCTGCCCGGTTTCTGCGCCCTGCGCCGTAAACTCGATGCGCTGCCAACGCAGTTCCTCGACAGCCGCATCCGTCGTTTCCAGACTTTCGCAGAAATCAGCACCACGCCGGGGCCGCATTACGGCCTGGGACTGGAAGCTTACGCGACCTGGACATCACCAATCCGTAAATACGGCGACATGGTGAACCACCGTCTTCTGAAAGCGATGATCCTGCAACAGTCTGCTGAGAAACCTCAGGACGACATGACCGTTCAGCTGGCCGAACGCCGCCGGGCGAACCGCATGGCCGAACGCGACGTCGGTGACTGGCTGTATGCGCGCTATCTGGAAGATAAAGTCGGTACTGATGTGAAATTCTGCGCTGAAATCATTGATGTGACCCGCGGTGGTCTGCGGGTGCGCCTGCAAGACATCGGCGCGGTGGCGTTCATCCCTGCTCCGTTCCTGCACAGCGTACGCGACGAGCTGGTATGCAGTGCAGATACCGGCACCGTGCTAATTA
The DNA here is from genome assembly GCF_019049615.1 of Rahnella sp. BCC 1045. Taxonomy (NCBI): domain Bacteria; kingdom Pseudomonadati; phylum Pseudomonadota; class Gammaproteobacteria; order Enterobacterales; family Yersiniaceae; genus Rahnella; species Rahnella sp. BCC 1045. The sequence continues at coordinate 25,405 of NZ_JAFMOZ010000085.1, forward strand.
AAGGCGAAGTCGCCTATCGTCAGAGTGACATCATTGACGTAAACATTGCGGAAGTTCGCATGGAAAATCGCAATGTGATTGCTAAGCCTGCCGTCTAGGTTTCGCTTTTAGCGGACGGAAAAAACCGGTCTCAGTACCGGTTTTTTTATTCCCTCAGAATATTTTTCACTTGCAGTGATGACAAAATCTTGGGTTGCCACTCAAACTGGCCAAAGTTCAACACCGTGGGCATCGGCCCACACCGACTTGGGGGGCGGCCTATCGCCGCCACCCCCCAAGACCCCCC
>NZ_JAFMOZ010000084.1:0-24460 GCF_019049615.1 Rahnella sp. BCC 1045
ATCTTAAATAAAAACCTTATTCATTCATAAGTTAAATATAAAAAACAAATTTCCATGCGATTATTTCATCTGGTAAAATTAATCTTCCTCCCTTAATGATAATAGCAGCTATTTACCTGTAACCCCAGTGGCTCAAGGGATTCAAGAGAAAAAAGAATGTTGCCAGCCAACTCAAAATGCCTGTTCATCGATGAAAAATAGGATAAAACCTCGGTAACGAGCGCATTTTCTGTATTGCTTAATTTGAGTTAAGGAATATCATGACGAAACAAGGCGCTTATTTAAATGCATCAGCTACCTGCGTCTTTTTATTAACTCGTTAACTGAACCCGTTTGTGGCCTTGCAGGAAGCAGCGCTCTACGTTTCTGCGTGTCGCAAAATGAGATATTCCCACTCCAGACAATATGCAGAAGGTTACCCATGTCTAATAGCTTCCAGAATGAGATTCCGAAAGCGCGCGTTAATATCAAGCTTGACCTGCACACCGGTGGACTACTAAAAAAAGCCGAATTACCGTTAAAGCTAATGGTAATGGGCGATTACAGTAACGGAAAAGAAACTCGCCCGTTATCAGAACGCGAAAAAATCAACATTAATAAGAATAACTTTAATAGCGTGCTGGCTGAATTCAGCCCTTCCCTGAATCTGATCGTTGAAAATACGCTAGCTGGCGATCACAGCCAGGAAGATATCTCTCTCAACTTTAATGACATGAAAGATTTTGAGCCGGAGCAAGTTGCCCGACAGATCCCACAACTCCGCGCCATGCTGTCAATGCGTAATCTGTTACGTGACCTCAAATCAAATCTGCTCGACAACGCGACCTTCCGTAAAGAACTCGAAACCATCCTGAAAGATCCGTCACTGAGCAACGAATTGCGCAATGAACTGGATGCTCTGGCGCCGAAGGCGTAACCGCCTCCAATTAATGGATTAATGCGAGATAATGCTTATGTCAGTTAATAACGAAAATGCTTCTTCCCATCAGACTACTGTTCTGGAACGTACTGAAGCAAACACTGTTTACAGTTCCCTGTTTGATAAAATCAACCTCAAACCTGTCTCTTCGCTGGGTGACTTGAACGATTTTCAAGATACCTCCGCACTGGCGGACGTCACTGCCGACCAGCGCGTCACAGCCGCTGTTCAGGTCTTCCTGGAACGCCTGAAACTTTCTGGCCAGACCGTTGAACGCCTGGATAAAACCCTGCTCGATCACCACATCGCCGATCTTGACGATCAGATCAGTCGTCAGCTTGACGAAGTCATGCATCACCCTGAGTTTCAGCGGATCGAATCAGGCTGGCGTGGTCTTAAGTTCCTGATTGATCGTACCGATTTCCGCCAGAACGTCAGAATCGAGTTGCTGGATATCTCTAAAGAAGACCTGCGTCAGGACTTCGAAGATTGCCCTGAAATTATCCAGAGCGGTCTGTACCGTCATACTTACATTCAGGAATATGATACGCCGGGCGGCGAACCGATCGGTTCTGTGATTTCTAACTACGAATTTGATGCTTCAACGCAAGACATGGCGTTGCTGCGTAATATTTCTAAAGTCTCTGCTGCGGCACATATGCCGTTCATCGGCTCCGTCGGCCCTAAATTCTTCATGAAAGATTCCATGGAAGAAGTGGCTGCCATTAAAGATATCGGCAACTACTTCGACCGTGCGGAATACATCAAATGGAAACACTTCCGCGAATCTGACGACTCCCGCTATATCGGTTTGACGATGCCGCGCGTACTTGGCCGTCTGCCTTACGGCCCGGACACCGTCCCTGTCCGCAGCTTCAACTACGTCGAAGAAGTAAAAGGCCCGGATCACGATAAGTATCTGTGGACTAACGCTTCGTTTGCCTTTGCCGCAAACATGATCAAAAGCTTCATCAAAAATGGCTGGTGCGTGCAGATCCGTGGTCCGCAGGCTGGCGGTGCAGTAACAGAGTTGCCGATCCATCTTTACGATTTGGGCACCGGCAATCAGGTGAAAATCCCTTCTGAAGTGATGATCCCGGAAACGCGCGAATTTGAGTTTGCCAACCTTGGCTTCATCCCGTTGTCTTACTACAAGAACCGTGATTACTCCTGCTTTTTCTCCGCAAACTCAGCACAGAAACCTGCGCAATTCGACACCGTTGCAGCGACTGCCAACAGCCGTATCAACGCCCGTCTGCCGTACATCTTCCTGCTGTCACGTATCGCGCATTACCTGAAACTGATCCAGCGTGAAAATATCGGTACGACGAAAGACCGCCGTCTGCTGGAGTTGGAACTGAACAACTGGGTTCGCACGCTGGTGACTGAAATGACCGATCCGGGCGACGATTTGCAAGCTTCCCACCCGCTCCGTGATGCGAAAGTAACCGTTGAAGATATCGAAGATAACCCGGGCTTCTTCCGCGTGAAACTCTATGCAATTCCTCATTTCCAGGTGGAAGGCATGGACGTGAACTTGTCGCTGGTATCTCAGATGCCGAAGGCTAAGGCATAACGAAGTTACGATGAAAATTTATCGTCCGTTATGGAATGACGGGGCCTTTTTGGCCCCGCAACAGTTCCAACAACAAGCGCGCTGGGACGCCTTTGTCGCAGATACAGTGGCAAATATGACACTTGCTCATCCCTGGGGTGTCATTGATGTCGCTTTCGACAGTGGCTCATTGGCCATCTTTCGTCTGAATGCACTTCGGCTGGTTGTCCGCTTCCCAGATGGCACGCTCATTGATACCGATCTGTCGGACAGTCTTCCACCAGCTTGCGATTTATCATCGGTATCAGATCGTGATCACGTGGATGTCGTGTTGGCACTTCCTCTTCTGTCGGCTAACGGCGGTAATCTGGATGACGGACAGGACAGCGAGCGTCCGCGCCGCTGGAAACAGGAGTGGGTCACCGTACAGGAACTGTCAGGTCATGAGCGAACTGAACTGGCAGTCATGCGTCATGCGGTCACACTCCGTTTTGCTCATCAGGAAAATAGCGCATATCTGACCTGCCCTGTCACCCGTCTGACGCGTAATGCCCAAGGGCAATGGATGCCGGATAATGACTTTATCCCACCCATGTTAGCTCTTGCGGCAAGCCCTGTCGTCGTCACGGAACTCGGCGATTTGCTCCATCGCCTGCAAGCGCGTCGACGCCGTCTAATGGCGATGCGCCGCGAAAGTAATGAAAGGATGGCTGATTTTGCCGTGGCTGATGTCTCTCTGTTCTGGTTACTCAATGCGTTGAACAGCGCAGAGCCCGTGCTGACAGAGCTTTATCAGGCACCCGCTCGTCACCCGGAGCTGTTCTATCGCGAACTGGTCCGGCTCGCGGGTAGCCTTTTGACATTTTCTCTTGAGCATAAAGCTGAAGACATTCCGCTTTATCAACATGATGCGCCAGAGCAGGTTTTCCCACCTCTGTTCACTCTGCTTGATGCTCTGCTCGAAGCCAGCTTGCCGTCCCGCATGATAGCTATTGAACTGACATATGAAGGTCAGTTCTGGACAGGCTCTCTTCACGACGCTCGTCTTCGCGAAGGAGCTGATTTCTATCTTTCTGTACGTTCCTCCATTCCTAATCACCTTCTTCAAACTCAGTTCCCGCTGTTGTGTAAAGCAGGCAGCTTTGAAGACGTATCAGATGTGGTCAACGTGGCGTTGAATGGTGTTGTCATGAAAGCCTTGTCGCACGTTCCGGCAGCAATTCCGCTTCGTCTTGAAAACCAATACTTTGCCCTTGATCTCAATAGCCCTGCTGCGCAAGCCATGCTGGATGCGGGTAACTGCGCGTTCTACACGCCAGGATCGTTAGGCGATATCAAACTTGAACTGTTTGCGGTGCTTCGCTCATGAGCAAAATGAATACATCGATTATTGATGAAATCTTTTACCCGTGCTGGCTGATGGTCAGCCAGTTGCGTAACGGTCAGGAAATCGAAGACGGGGAAGCGTTGTACCGTCGGGCACGTGAATGGATTGATTGCGCTCGTGAATCTTTGTCGAAGGCTGGTTTCAGTGAAATTAGTTGCGACCATATGTTGTACACACAGTGCGCATTACTGGATGAAAGCGTCTTGAATCGTCAGAAACAAGATAGCGGGTACGCAAAATGGATCAAAGATCCACTCCAGGCTCGTTACTTCAATACGCTTAACGCCGGCGAAGAGTTATGGGAGCGCATTCGCACGGTTCTTAATGAACCCGCTCCGGATACAGCCGTACTAACTTGCTTCTATCGCGCCCTGACTCTTGGGTTTTCTGGTCGATACCGTGAACAAGGTGACGAACGCCGAGAAGACGTTGTGCGTAAACTGAGCCAGTTAGTACCACCCTTTATTTCGGCCCAGGATACGCCGATAGTCTCGCGATCATCTCGCCTTCGTTCCGGGCGTAAAACCTACTGGTTCTCATGGGTCGCAGGAATCGTCGTACTGATCGCTTTGTGGTTCGCGCTGAACTCAACCCTGGTGCATATGGTGTCTCAACTGACGGGGACCCAATAGCGAATGCGTGGATTAACACAGCTATTACTTCTCCTTCTGGCGACCTGCCTGTCTTTGTGGCTCATACTCGGCTTTTGGCCATTGGGAACTGGCAGCCGTGTAGCGCTGAGTATGCTTGTGATCATCCTCGGCGGTACCGCCGGTTATTTTCAATGGCGCAGACAAAATCGTAATGATGTTGCTTTCGCACACATAGCCGATACGGTTCTTCCACCGGAAGATTTTCAGGGTGCCGTTGTGCTTATTTGCGGTGACAGTGCCCCGTTATTTTCTGCGTCCGTTCCTTTTCATGAGACACAGCAGGGTTGGTATTTGCCGGTTGCAATGCCCGAACACTTGTCCATGATGGCTCAACATCTGGCATCTGAACGCCCCGCGCTGATCGCCCAGGTCTCAGTGTTACTGGCCATCATTCCAGAGCAGCATCAGGACAAAGATGACTTCATTCAGTCACTGCGCATATGGCACCGGGCTATTGTGCAATGCAAAAGCTGGCTGGCTGGTGTCCCCCCTGTATGGGTTAGCATCTGGCTTTCCCCGCCCGATGTAGCATCTGTGCAAACAGAACGTTGGTACACAGTCACTCCAGGTCAGAAAGATGTTCAGGTCCGGGAAGCCGGCTCTGGCGTAATGCCGCTGTCAGTCTGGAGCCAACAACCGGATGCCAGAAACGTACAGGAAAGATTAAGTGCCACTTTCTGGATGGAAAGCCTTCTTCCCTGGCTTAAGAGCCATGTTCAGGACATCTTTGTACAGCGCCAGGGCGATATTCCCGCACTAATCCCCTGTATCTGGGCTGTCTGTTTTTCGCCTGTGACAGGCTGTCAGGACAATTTGTGGCAGAAATATGTTGCAGGTTCTACCACTCTGGCGCCAGCCCCAACGACAATGCCGGACTGCCTGCCGCTGCCGGAAGCGTTGTTACCCTATTTACCCCGTCGCCGCGGTATTTCCCGTCTGATGCAGACGTTGCGAATTGCCGGCTTACTGTGTGGCATATTTTTACTTTTTGCGCTGCTCGCATCGTTTGTCAACAACCAACGCTTAATTCAAAGTGTGAGTGACCATCTCGCACTGTACAACCGTCTCACTGGCACCCCTCCGGCTCCGAAAACTGTCGCTCAGCAGCAGCTACGCGCCGATGCGCGTTTGCTGGACGAATGGCTACGCAGCGGCGCACCAATGCGTATGACATTAGGGTTATACCAGGGGATGCGACTAATCCCTCCTCTTGAGGCTGCCATTAACAGCTGGTCACCGCCACCGCCACCTCCACCAATCATCAATAAAATTGTGCAAGGTCCTAAAACCATCCGTCTTGATGCCTTATCGCTGTTTGACGTCGGTAAATCCGAACTCAAAACAGGGTCAACAAAGGTGCTGATTAATGCACTGGTTGGGATCAAGGCCAAACCAGACTGGCTTATCGTCGTCGCAGGCCATACCGATGACACTGGCGATGATAAATCCAATCAGGTTCTTTCACTCAAACGCGCTGCATCGGTTCGCGACTGGATGCGTGATACAGGCGATGTCCCTGAAAGTTGCTTTGCAGTACAGGGATATGGTGAAAGCAATCCTATTGCAACAAACGACACCCCGGAAGGCCGTGCGGCTAACCGTCGTGTCGAAATCAGTCTGGTGCCACAGGCCAATGCCTGCAAGGCGGCAGCAAACCAACACGTTTCAAATGATTGAAACGTGGTCAACCTAGAAATGGAGAACTACCCATGGCAATTCCTGTTTATTTGTGGCTGAAAGACGACGGCGGCGCGGACATTAAAGGCTCCGTAGACGTAAAAGATCGCGAAGGCAGTATCGAAGTCGTTGCACAGGATCACAACCTGTACATCCCGACCGATAACAACACCGGCAAACTGACGGGTACCCGTATTCACACCCCGTTCCTGTTTACCAAAGAGATCGATTGCTCCAGCCCGTATTTGTACAAAGCAGTGACCACCGGTCAGACCTTGCGTTCTGCTGAGTTCAAATGGTACCGCATCAACGACGCTGGCCAGGAAGTGGAGTATTTCAACACCAAACTGGAAAACGTCAAGCTGGTGAAAGTCGCACCAAAAATGCACGACATCAAAGATCCTGCGATGGAAAAACACAACCATCTGGAAATGATTGAGCTGCGTTACGAAAAAATCACCTGGACTTACAAAGACGGCAACATCATTCATTCCGATTCCTGGAACGAACGTACCACCGCGTAATTCCCTACAGCAGACGGTTCGCCGTCTGCTGTTTTTGTTGTTTCCAAAACTGCCCTGCTTCCCGGACGGTTTCGTAAACACCAAATAATTCGGACATCGACCTTATGGGCCTGGGTTCCTGCAAAGGAAAGGCTAAGGGCGGTAGCATACCCAAAAAAGGAATTGAGCATGGAACACCAGTCAGCCGTTTTACTTCGTCGTCTGAACCCGTATTGCGCGAAAGCGCTGGAAGCTGCCGCGACGCTTTGCCAGACCCGCGCACATGCGGAAATCACGCCTGAACACTGGTTGCTGAAACTGCTCGAACAAGGCGAAGGCGACATCACCGTGCTGGCGCGCCGTTATGAATGGGATATGGACGCGCTCTGGCAAAGCCTGCTGGCCCATCTCGATGCCCTGCCGCGTTCCGTGCGCACCCGTCCGCAACTCTCCGATGATTTGCAGACGCTGATGAAATCTGCGTGGCTGGCCGCCTCTTTGCAGGACGACAACCAGACTATCCGCAGCGTGAATCTTCTCGAAGCCCTGATCGCCAAACCTAAACTGCTGCGCTGCGAAGGCCTGTGGCCGCTGTTCAGCCTGAGTGAAGAACATCTCCGCCGTCTCAAACCGATGCTGGATGCGGTGTCCGAAGAGCGTTCAGCGCTCCAGCAACAGGAAAGCCTGAACATGCCGGTGTCCTCGCTGAATGAATCTTCTGCCACGCCGAAAGCCGACAACCTCTCCAGCCACGGTCTGAGCGAAGCCCTGCAAGCCGCACTGGATAAGTTCACGCTGGACGTCACCGCAAAAGCGAAAGCCGGGCAAATTGATCCGGTATTTGGCCGCGATAACGAAATCCGCCAGATGGTTGATATCCTCTCCCGCCGCCGTAAAAACAATCCGATCCTCGTGGGCGAACCGGGCGTGGGGAAAACCGCGCTGGTGGAAGGACTTGCGCTGCGCATCGCGGAGGGGAACGTGCCGGACAGCCTGAAAACGGTCAGCCTGCGCACGCTGGATTTGGGTCTGCTTCAGGCCGGTGCGGGCGTTAAAGGGGAATTCGAACAACGTCTGAAAAACGTCATCGACGCCGTCCAGCACTCCCCGACGCCGGTTATCCTGTTTATCGACGAAGCACACACCATCATCGGGGCAGGCAATCAGGCCGGTGGCGCGGACGCCGCCAACCTCCTCAAACCCGCCCTTGCCCGCGGCGAACTGCGTACCATCGCCGCCACCACCTGGTCGGAATATAAACAGTTTTTTGAACGCGACGCCGCCCTCGAGCGCCGCTTCCAGATTGTCAAAGTCGACGAGCCGGACGACGAGATGGCCAGCCTGATGCTGCGCGGCCTGAAATCCCGCTACGCCGGACATCACGGCGTACACATTACCGATGAAGCGGTAAAAGCCGCCGTCAGCCTGTCGCGCCGCTATATCACCGGCCGCCAGTTGCCGGACAAAGCGGTGGATTTGCTGGACACCGCCAGCGCCCGCGTCCGTATGAGTCTCGATACGTTGCCGGAAGATTTAACCCGTCTGAAAGCGCAAATCACCGCGCTGGAAATGGAAGAACAGGCACTGCTGGAAGATATTGCGCTGGGCAACAAAACGCACGGCGATCGCCTTGAAAAGATTGAACAGGAGACCGACCGTCTGAGCAAACAACTCACCGCGCTGGACACGCAGTACCACGCGGAGAAAGCCCTGACGCAGCAACTGCTGGAGACCCGCCAGGACATCAGCCGTCAGGAAGAGATCGCCAGCCTGCAGGATCAACTCAGCCATTTGCAGGGCAACGCGCCGCTGCTGAGTCTGGATGTTGATGTGCGCACGGTGGCTACCGTGATTGCCGACTGGACCGGCGTGCCGTTGTCCAGCCTGTTAAAAAACGAACAGACAGATTTGCTGCAACTTGAAAATCACCTGGGGCAGCGCGTCATCGGGCAGGATCGCGCGCTCATGGAAATGGCGCAGCGTCTGCGCGCTGCCAAAACCGGCCTGACGTCGGAAAACGGTCCGCTGGGCGTATTCCTGCTGGTCGGGCCGAGCGGCGTGGGTAAAACCGAGACCGCGCTGTCACTCGCCGACTGCCTGTTCGGCGGCGAGAAATCCCTGATTACTATTAATCTCAGCGAATATCAGGAAGCGCATACCGTTTCCCAGCTTAAAGGTTCCCCACCGGGCTACGTCGGCTACGGTCAGGGGGGCATTCTGACCGAAGCCGTGCGCAAACGTCCGTACAGCGTCGTCCTGCTCGATGAAGTCGAGAAAGCGCACCGCGACGTGATGAACCTGTTCTATCAGGTCTTCGACCGCGGCTTTATGCGCGACGGCGAAGGGCGGGAGATCGACTTCCGAAATACCGTCATCCTGATGACCGCCAACCTTGGCAGCGACCACATCATGCAGCTGCTGGAGGAACAACCGGAAGCCACTGACAGCGATTTGCAGGAAATGCTGCGCCCTATTCTGCGCGATCACTTCCAGCCCGCGCTGCTCTCCCGTTTCCAGACCCTGATTTACCGCCCGCTCGCGGCAGACGCGCTGCGCACCATTGTTGAGATGAAACTGGCGCAGGTCGCCAGACGCCTGAACAAACATTACGGCCTGCAAACCACCATCGAAGAAAGCCTCTACGACACGCTGGTCGCCGCCTGCCTGCTGCCGGACACCGGCGCGCGTAACATCGACAGCCTGCTCAACCAGCAGATCTTGCCGGTGCTGAGCCAGCAACTGCTGAGCCGCATGAGCGGGCAACAACGCACCACTTCACTGGCACTGGGCTGGGATGAAGAGGAAGGGATTACGCTGGAATTTAGTGAATGAATAGCGCTCTTATTAAAGGATAACAGCTATGGACAGTGCTAAAGATATAGCCAGAGAAATGCTGGATGCAATTAATATAAATAGTTCAGGTTTTTTGGAGGCAGCAACTAAAGGATTTATTTCTTTTCCTGTTGGGCTCGGTTATCTGGGTCGGGACTTTTTTGATACAGAGCACCGAAGAGAAAATCAGGATGATAAATACAGGTTGACCAGATTGATTAAAAAAACAACTTTGAATAAAGAAATCATTGAAATAGTTATTCAGCCCTTCATTGATGATTTCATTTCTCATATTGACATGAACAAACTGGCATCTTTTGCAAAAAACGTAGCAGGAACCCTATCTGGGAAATTTTTATTTTCACAAATCACCGGATATAGTATCGGAAAAGCGATTACATCTCAGGGGCTTGCATCATTTATTTCAGGAGGGGCCGTGGGTGCCCTTTTAGCTATTGGTGCGGAAGCTTCGAGAGCTATATACACATCAAGATATTTACGCGAGAAAAATCAGGCTATGTATACAAAACTGAATCGCATGGGAGACTTGGATCTTCTTTATTATCTCGTTGAAGATATTGTAAAACCTTACGAGAAAGCGTGCGAGATGGCTGAAACAGACCCCGGGAAATTTAATAAAGTTTGTGAATATTATTTTGGCGGCTTATGAGCATCAAAGATTTTTTCCTGATTATTGTTTCACGTTTTGTCGCCGGGGTAGGGATGATGATAGGTACTGCCAGCGTGGTTTATTCTGTCTGGTGCTTCTTTTTTTCTCACAAGCCTTACCATTTACTTTTTGGATGCGCAGGTATTCTGGTCTTTTTCATTGGCTATGGCCTTTATAAATTCGCACTTATTTACATTTATGACGAATGGGATCATTATCACTAGCCAATTATATTACCAGGAAAGCCCCCTGTTTTATTTAACAGGCCAAATTACACTCCCATTAATTACAAAAAAATGGACAGATAACTATCTGTTTCAGATCGAGTTCCAATATTGACTAGAGATCCCATGAGCATAAAAGAGTATTTACGTATTATTATTTCCACTCTTATGGCTGGAGCAGGAATGCTACTGGGACTAATTAGTCCAATTTTCTCCATCTGGAGCATATTTTTTTCCCCTAAGCCTTATCACTTCCTTTTGGGATGCGCGGGTATTATGGCCTTTTTTATTGGCTATGGTCTTTATAAATTCGCACTGACTTATATTTATGACGAGCGAGATCATTATCGCTAACCATTAATATCAACAAAAAAGCATAGCTACTTAATTTAATCTTATTATTTTCGGGGGTAGGTAAATATCCATCTGGGAAATATATCTGAAATGGCAGAGAAAGATAACACAACAGGTCAATACTTGAAATCATTGCGGAGTATTAATTTCTCAATACCCGGGTTCCCTGAAGGGCTGACATTTAGCAGATCCAGAAGAATAAAGGACGTTAATTTCCCAGCAGGAACTACCGTACGTTGCGTTATCAGTTCTTCTGAACCCATAAAAAATAATAAATAATGTCGCCACTCTTCTCCCAATCAAAGGATATAAATCGTTGCAACAAAACTCTACTTTCAAACTTGCCAATACCGTCAGTATTGAAACACTAATACAGCGACTATTACGTATGAACGATGCAAATGAGCATCCTTTTATATTGCAGAAGGATGGCAACGATATAGTTGCATCTTGGAACATTGTCGATGCTAAATGGTTGGAGTTTTTTGGCGCTGGAGGATTAAAAAAGCAATTCGAACTAAGGCTTATTTTTGATGATTTAAATAAAATTGTTAAATACAAAGAAAAATCTAGCGACCTCGAATGGGACGCCAGTATTAAAGCATTTAAGTTCAAGAAATCAGTTCAGTATGGCAAGCGCCTGGAGTTTGATATGGGAGCATCCTGGGGAATGAGGCAAAACGGAACTATTGGGAAAATATATGGCTATAAGTTTAACTCAACCGAAATAACTGATCCGGTTTTCGATGTCATAAAAAACTGCGGCTGGAATATTGATTTATCTGTTCTGGATAAAAAAATCTCTCGCAAAGCCATTCTTTGGGTCGTTATACATCTAATAGTGGTTGCCTTTATTGCTCTTGGCGCTTTGCTGTTTACTTCTATGAGCGGTGTAAAAGATGCTGCCCGTGCGGAGGTTGATCTGCTTCGCAGCGGAAATGTCATCGAAGCCTATCAGCATAGTTCATCCGAATTACAGTCCAGAATCAGTAACTCAGACTTTCAGCAGATCATTCAATGGAACAACAGGCATCCCTTGTTTTAGACTACTGTTTCTTACGGGATTCAGGATATGTCATATGGCAAAATATTTGGGGAAATAATTTCTCGACTAAAGATGTTTATTACTCGGATGTCGATCTCTTGCGCATATATGAACGTGTTATAGGCTCTTTCCCTTCCCCGGAGGCTTTATGAAATTATTGCCATTGTTGCTGTTCCTACTATTGACAGGATGCCTCGGAGATAGGGTTCCATGGGATATTGCTGATGTAAAACAATCTGATGGCGCAGTATGTATTTATGTGCCAAACATCGGCAAAAACTTTGTTTATGAACGGGTGAAGATACAAAAATCGGGTGAGAAGGAAGAGTTCACTTCTGATTTTAAAGAAAAAACACAAGCGAAAAACACCTGTTTGCCTGCGGTGAATTATAAATTCATTTCTGAAAATGAATACAACGTTAGTTTTTCAGTTATAGACATGAACAGCGGAGAAAGAAAAGTCTACGCTGCAAATTTCACAGATTAATAACCCTCTAATAATTCATTCACCGAAGGACATGCATTACAGGGAGGCATTTTCCTGTGCCGGGTAATGCAATGCAGAAGGAAGCATCATGAATCTTATTAATACATTAGCCGATGCAGCAAAATCACTTTCCGGAAGTTTGAACAGCTACCGTCTCGATGTTCAGGGTTGTGATGCCTATCTGGATGTAGAATCATTTAACGGACAGGAAAATGTAAGTTCCGGCTATCGCTACAAGATCGACTTCACGAGCAGTGACAAAGATATCAGTGTACAAACAGTGTTAAACCGCAGTACCACGCTCACAATGCAGACGGCCGGGGCTTTAATTCCGGGCATATCTGTACCTCAAGTACAAAAGGTCATTCATGGTGTAGTGACCCACTTTACCCGCCTGTCAGGCTCCGCTGACGAAGCGCATTACCAAATTACTCTTGAACCGTTCTTTGCATTATTAGATAAGCAAAAACGCACTCATCGCTTTTTTCTCAATAAATCAATTCCAGATGTCATAGAACAAATATTACGTGAGCACAATTTTAATGGCTGGGAATTTGAGTTCAAGCTAAAGCAGAGTTATCCGATACGTGAACAAATCAACCAATTCGGAGAAAGCGACAGAGACTTTATCGAGAGACTGATGTCCGAAGTGGGAATTTTCTATACTTTCGCATTACAGCAAGACACACAGACCGAAGTACTTATTCTGGGAGATAAGCAAAGCTGTTATGTGTTCGGTAAAACACTTCCGCTAGGTAATCCGGCAGGAATGAACGATAACGGCGTCGAGTCTGTTTGGGGTCTGTCCCAGCGACATCAAGTAGTTGAAGCCTCAGTGCAAGCTAAAGATTACAACCACCGTGAGGCTCAACTTTCTCTGCTTTCTTCCCGAGCGGATATGACCAGAGGAGATGGGGATGGAATAACGTATGGCGACGTATACCAGTACCAGGCTCGTCACTTAACACGTGGAGATGCAACGACGCCAGCACCAGAAAGTGGTAATTTCTGGGCCCGACTTGAACATGAAAGATTTTTGGCTGCACAAACTCAATTACAGGGTAGCAGTACAGATGCTTCACTGCGCTTATTAGAGGTTCTGACTGTGATGGATAGCGATATTCCATCTTCACTTCCTTCTGTATGGCAAACACCGGTCGTCATCACTGGGTTACGGTTTTCGGCCAGTCGCTCTACGCCACTGCATGTAGGGTTTAGCGCAGTCCCCTACAGCGAAACCCTGTGCTGGCGCCCTGCTCTTAAGCCGCGCCCAAAAGTCAGCGGCACCCTGATGGCGCGCGTCACCAGCGCGAAATCGAACGATATCTACGCCTGGCAGGATGCGTCCGGTTTATACCGTGTCAAATTCGATGCTGACCAGGATGATAAAGCACAGGGTCAGGAAAGCATGCCCGTCCGTCTTGCCAAACCTTATGGCGGCGATGTGTACGGTATTCACTTCCCGCTGATCCAGGGTACCGAAGTGGCGATTGCTTTCCACGACGGCGACCCCGACCGCCCTTATATCGCCCATGCCCTGCACGACTCGCGCCATGTCGATCATGTGACGGAAGCCAATAATACCCGCAACGTTATCCGCACCCCGGCGAATAACAAACTGCGTATGGAAGATAAACGCGGCGAAGAGCATATCAAGCTCAGCACAGAATACGGCGGCAAGACGCAGATGAATCTTGGGCATATCGTCGATTCTGAACGTGCAAAACGTGGTGAAGGCTTTGAGCTGCGCACGGATGAATGTGGAGCAATACGCGGTGGGAAAGGTTTATTTATCACGGCGGACCAGGCCGGTGTCAGTAATCAGATGCTGGATATGAAGGCAGCTATTGCTCAACTCGAAGCAGCTCTATCTCTCGCAAAAAGTATGTCTCAGGCAGCCGAAATTGCCACTGCAACCCCTGCTGAAGCAGGTTCTCAAGAGTCGCTTAACGATGCGCTCAAGCAACTGACCTTGCCAGGGATACTATTAAATGCCCCTGACGGTATTAGTATCAACAGTCCCAAAGCAGTGCGTCTGGCTTCGGGCGATGCCAGCGTGGGAATCATGGCCGGGAAAAATACCGATATCAGCGCTGTAAAGGACTTTACTGTTTCGGCGGGTGAGAAAGTCAGTGTATTTGCCGCTCAGCAAGGAATGAAAATGTTTGCAGCTAAAGGGAAAGTGGAATTACAGGCGCAAGACGACAACCTGGAAGCGCTGGCGAAAAAAGATGTTCATCTGACCAGTGCGGAAGGAAAAGTCACCGTCACGGCATCTTCCGAACTCGTACTGACCTGCGCAGGCGCGTATATCAAAATCAGCGGCGGCAATATTGAACGGGGAGCTCCGGGAAATATTCTGCTCAAGGCTGCAAACGTACAAAAAATAGGGGCCGCAAGTTTAAATTCACAACCTGTTGAGTTCCCCAAAGGCTTCAATGAGTTCTTTGTGATTAAAGATGAAAAACCGGTAAGCCCCGTCCGGACTATCTGTATAAATTAATCACATCTGAAGGCGAAGAGATAATGGGCAGAACGGATGCTGAAGGAAAGACAACAACGGTATACGGCGCAACACCGGGCAGCATAAAGCTCTACACGGAAGATGACTAACAGGGAGTTGACATGACTGATTCAAATAAACCCATTGCCGAAGCTCAGACCAAAGCACAGGGGACGGGCACAGACGCACAAATTAAGTCCAAAGATAAAGGCGTCATCTATTTCGAGCTTTCGACCGGATACTATTATGTCGTAGATGGTGAAACAGCCACTACGATTGAAGATGAAAACAACCGCCTTCAGGGACTTGTTGAGAAACAAATCAACGCAGCCAAAGCCTTTTCAGATATTCAGGGACAATGCCTAGCTGCACCAAAAGATCCGGTCCTTAGCTCGAAATACAGCCAGCTGGAACAAACTCTGTTTGATGCCAATAAAAATCTGAAAAGTGGCCTTAACTTCCTTGAACCCATGCAGACTGCTGACGATACTGAAGACAAACTTCATTCATTGAGCGAAATTGACAAAAATACTGAAAAATTGATCGAAGTACTGCCTATACGCAAATCTGGCGGTAAAGGAAAGGTTATTTATGTTCGCCCGAGCCTGAACAGTAAAAGATGGGAACCTTACTTACCGGAACAGGCAGAAAGCGGGAAAGCCAGCTTTATCAAAAATGGGAAAATCGATAAAGAAGAACTGCATAAACAACTTAAAGACGTCAGCGTTAAAATTAAAAAAGACTGGGATATCGTCGATCCTGCTGACCACACAGGCTCCTTATTCGCCTGGTCGGATAAATGGAACAAAGCAGCTAAATTTCAACTGCATGATGATAAAGATCAGTCAGGGTCAGATCATTTCGATGCTTCCGCCGGTGCGCAGCTTTTGCGTTATACCGCCGGTGTGGGTGCCAGCCTGGAATTCGACCCTGTCAATATGGAGGCACAAGCCAAAGTCAGTGGCAGTGCTGAATTTGCCATCTGGGAAGGGAAAGCAAATTTTAAAGTGATGTTCCCCCACCGCTTAGGCTGGTTACCTTCAGTGCCGAAGCGTGGCGGCGGTGAATGTGTGCTGGGATATTTTCGACTGGATCTGGAAGTGGTAGCTACCAGCAGCGTGGGGGCGTCCTTAACTGCGGAACTAGGGATAACAATAAATAAGAAACCCGATGGAGACGAAACGGCAGGTATAAGGGGGAGCGGTTCAGACTACCAACCCACTCCGCCACCGGGTGAGAGAAAAATCAGTTTAACCAAAGTTACTGAGAAGTCGGAAGTCAAAGGTGGTATTCGTGCTTTTGCAGGCGTCGAAGCAAAAGGAGAGGTTTCAGGTTCTGTTATGTGGAAAGAGCCCGAGAAGATGACCTCGACAAAAGAGGATGATTATAAAGCGATTGCAAAAATAAGTGAAAGCACATCGTACTTAAATGGTGCAGGTTTTGAAGCGACGTTCGAAATAAAATACGCCCAAGGTAAAATATATATAGCCTGTCATGCTGGTCTTTGTTGGGGAGTTGGTGCTAGTGGAGGGATTGATTTCGAGGTCGATGGAGGGCATCTCTTCGACTTTCTTAAATATGTTTACTATTTGCTGCGAGATGCTGACTATCAGAAACTGGCAATAATAATAGCAGAAGATGCATTCGATTATTTATTAAAATTAAACTTATTAACAATGGTCGGTGACTCTGAGGCTGTAAGAGCAGTTTATGGGTCAGCCCAAAAATTAGATATAGCCCTTACAAAATACTTCAAACAAAAAAGAAACAGACTGGATTTCATAGATAAGATTAGTGCCAACAACGAGTTATGTCGTTTCTCTACACCAGAAGTAAAAGGTAATATGCTGGCCATGTTGACAGAGGAAGATTTTGTTGATGCATTAACAGATATATGGGAAGGAAATAGACTATCATTGAAGCAGGGCGTGATGAATATATTACGATGGGTGCAGTCCAAATCAGAATATGAAAACGTCTTGCAACATTGCTCTCTTAATTTAGGTGAGAAAAAATATTCAGACTGGAAGATAAAGCATAAGCAACTCGCAATACGCATGTATTTTGGCGATACATCAACCATCGACTTAGGTAAAGTAACTATGATCAGCGATGGTTTTGGTGAAGCTTTTGAAGCTTTATATCCTTCATTAAGTGATCTTCCTATGGCTGGATTCCCCTTCGTCCCCAATGACTCTATAGACTATACGTTAGTAAAAGATTCAATTAACCGTGATTATTATCCTAATCAAGCACTGGTTTAATTTAGAGGAATGGCAATAATGACCTATAGAAAAACATCATTATTAATAATTAGTATCTTATCTCTCATTGGCTGTGATCAGAAAGAACAATTCCTCAAAGAAACCATGAAGAATATGATTTTTGTCGAGGGTGGTAGTTTTGACATGGGTGATATATGCCTCAAGGAACATGGGCAACCCTGTACCTTTGCTAACGAAAATGCGAGTTTTCCGGTTCATACTGTCACACTTGATGGGTTCTATATTTCAAAATACAAAGTAACGTATAAGAGTTATGATTTTTATACAAAAATCGAAGACCTCCCCATGTTGAAAATTGATGAAGATTGGTTGGACAAATATCCTAAACTGCGTGGCGAGAATTTCCCTGCTACAGCCAACTGGCAGTTAAGCGCAGACTATTGTCATTGGCTTGCAAAAGAGTCGGGATTACCATTTGATTTACCAACTGAAGCGCAATGGGAATATGCTGCGCGAAATAGAGGCAGAGATGTCCATTACGGAACAAACGATGGTCAGTTCATCTTAGGAGTAAATGTCCCCTCGTACGAGCAACAGAAAAAATATTCTGGATTTGCACAAGGCCTATACGCAGTAGGCCAATTTCCAGCTACTCAACTGGGTTTGTATGATATGGCTGGTAACGGGCAGGAGTGGATGCGGGATTGGTACAGTAAGACCTACTACCAGCATAGCCCGCAGATAAATCCAGCAGGTCCAGAAAGCGGGACAGAAAAATCGCTCAGAGGCATGCCAATTGCTGACAGCAAATCAGATAATGCAACACCAACAGCAACTACGATGTATAGAACGGGAAGAGAACCGCTTATGAAAGATAACCCGCCTGGATTATGGTCCAAGTATCACGGTAATTTCGACCAAGCAACTGCTGCAGATAAAGAATCTGACCCGTATAAAATTGCTGAACGAGGGTTCTATCCTGATGTAACTTTCCGTTGCGTAATTAACGCCCAATCCTTACCAGAAAAGTATCGCTAACAGTTAATGCGAAGGAATGCGCGTTAGCCCTACAGAACAATAATAATCATAACCCTAATTTTATTTCTTATTTTTGTTTGTGACCAAAAAGAGCCGAACCACAAGGCATCATTAATAACATGGATTTTATCCAGGGGGCACCTTCGAAATGGGTGATAACTGTCTTAAAAAATATGAGCAAACTTGTACCTTTACCAATGAAGGTGATGATAACTGGGCTCATGAAGGTGAAGCCCAAATCAGAATATGAAAACGTCTTGCAAGATTGCTCTCTTAATTTAGGTGAGAAAAAATATTCAGACTGGAAGATAAAGCATAAGCAACTCGCAATACGCATGTATTTTGGAGATACATCTACCATCGACTTAGGTAAAGTAACTATGATCAGCGATGGTTTTGGTGAAGCTTTTGAAGCTTTACATCCTTCATTAAGTGATCTTCCTATGACAGGATTCCCCTTCGTCGCAATGACTCTATAGACTATAACCAGAAGATTTAGCCAAGTACTTCCCTGAAGGGAAAAACCCCAACAGGGGTGCAGACCTCACCTTTGGCGTTCACTTTATGACCGCCTACATGCCCTATATCAATAATAAACTTCTTGAGTTAATAGATGATAACGTTCTGAGTAGGGATAAGCATTTCACAGAGCACAAAGAGAATGTCAAAAAGTTCGTAGAACAAATGTCAGAAGAAAGTTTTGAAATTCCAAAAAATGAGTCTGAAAGGAACACCAACTTCCTGACGTTGGAAAATATGTTGGAAAAGACCTTATTGTCTACGCTGAAAATTAAAAATGGAAAAAAATCCCTGGAGCGTTTTGCCCATTATGGTGAAGAGGAAATTGAACAATGATCGAACCATTAAAGATTTTAATAATCCCTCTGCCAATGCTATTCAGCAGCGGCTGCGCGAGCAAAATCGACCGTACATTATCAACAGCGTCTGATACCCAATGGGTTAACGTGGAAGTCAAAAACCCTTCCCAATACACGAAACCCTTCCCGCTGGAGGTGAGGTATATTTCTCATAAATGCCTGAAAAAAAGAATCAGCGGAGTCGACGGTTCCGTTATTACAGAATCCAATTACAACGTCATTAATATGCCCCTGCAGCAGGGAAGCAATAACATATGGAAGGCGAAGGTAGCAATGTTAAAACCGCTACCGTATCGATGTTCAGGGTTGTGATGCCTATCTGGATGTAGAATCATTTAACGGGCAGGAAAATGTAAGTTCCGGCTATCGCTATAAGATCGACTTCACGAGTAGTGACAAAGATATCAGTGTACCAGCAATGTTAAAAGGCAGTACCACGCTCACTATTTAGACGACCGGGACTTTACTTCCGGGCATTTCAGTACCTCAGGTACACAAGGTCATTCATGGTGTAGTGACCCACTTTTCCCACCAGTCTGGTTCTGCTGACGAAGCGCATTTTCAAATTACTCTTGAACCTTTCTTTGCACTTTTAGGTAATCAGAAGCGTTCACATCGATTCTTCCTCAATAAATCAGTTCCGGAAGTGGTGGAACAGAATCCAGCAGAGTTTAATAAAATATGCGGGTATTTTTTGGAGGGATTATGAATATAAAAATAATGGCAGTGGTCATTGCTTCATACTTTGCCTGCACCCTCGGCTCAACATTTGGCACTATAGGTGTGGCTATTTCTGTTTGGTACTTTTTTGTTTTCGATAACGTAAACCGATTTTACTGGGAGGAGCAGGACTTCTGTTAGCTTGTATTGGTTATTGGATCTACCGCCTGTCGTAACAGGTGGGATGACTATTACTAGTCGCCTCTATTACTCAATGCTTATTCATTCTACAAATAAAATGTAATTCTAGAATGCAGGAAATAATAAAGAAAAAAGGATTTCAAAATGACTGGAACCACGCTTAACCGCTATACCCTGACTATTCCATCCTGCCCTCATCTTCTGGACGTCGAGAGTTTTGACGGGCTGGAGCAAATAAGTGAGCTTTATCATTACACGATTAAATTCACAACACTTCATCCTGACCTTACCCCGGAAATGTTACTGAATAAACCCGCCACCCTGAGCATGGGAATTGGTGATCTGTTCAGCCCGACCGAAGGGAAAGTGGTACACGGCGTGGTCACCAGCTTTCAGCGCCTTGCAGGATCCCGCGATCAGGTTCGGTATGAAATTATTGTTAAACCTTTCCTGGCACTTCTGGACAAACAGTTCCGCACCCACCGCTTCTTCGTCAATAAATCCGTGCAGGACGTCGTTGAACAGGTGCTTCAGGAACATGGCCTTAAAGGCTGGGAATATGAGTTTAACCTCAAGCAAACTTATCCAAAGCGCGAGCAGATAAACCAGTATCAGGAAAGTGATATGGCCTTTATCGAGCGCCTGCTTTCCGAAGTGGGGATTTTCTATTTCTTCAGCCTGCAACCTGATACGCAAACCGAAGTGATCCACTTCGCCGACAAGCAAAGCGCTTATGAGTTTGGTAAAACGCTGCCGCTTAACAGCCCGTCGGGCATGAGCGACAGCGGAGCAGAGTCGGTCTGGGGGCTGAACATACAGCAGAATGTAGTGCAGGCCAGCGTCACCGCCAAGGACTACAACTATCGCGAAGCGCAAAAAATACTGCAATCAGCTAAAGCTGATGCAACGCGTGGCGACGATGAAGGGATCAATTATGGAGACGTATATCACTATAAACCCCGCCATCTGGATACCGGCTCGAAGACCGATCCGGCCGCCGAAACCGGTAACTTCGTGGCGCAACTCGACCATGAGCGTTTTTTATCTCAGCAAACATTGATCACCGGCCGCAGCACGGGCTTCGCGCTACACCCCGCCCAGGTGCTCACCGTTATTGATACCACTATCCCGTCCACGTTGCCGGAACAATTGTCTCTGCCGATGGTGGTGATACGCACAGCATTTTTCGCCAGCCGCAAAGATGCGTTGGTAGTAACCCTCGCCGCTGTTCCGTACAGCGAAACGCTCTGCTGGCGTCCTGCACTCAAACCGCGCCCAAAAGTTAGCGGAACCATGATGGCTCGCGTCACCAGTGCAAAATCTAACGATATCTATGCCTGGCAAGATGCGTCGGGTTTGTATCGCGTGAAATTCGATGCTGACCAGGACGATAAAATCCAGGGGCAAGAAAGCATGCCCGTTCGCCTCGCCAAACCTTACGGCGGCGACATCTACGGCATCCACTTTCCTTTGATACAAGGTACGGAAGTCGCCATTGCCTTCCACGACGGCGATCCTGACCGCCCGTATATCGCCCATGCCCTGCACGACTCGCGCCATGTCGATCATGTGACGGAAGCCAATAATACTCGCAACGTTATCCGTACCCCGGCAAATAACAAACTGCGGATGGAAGACAAGCGCGGCGAAGAACACATCAAACTCAGCACCGAGTACGGTGGTAAGACGCAGCTGAACCTTGGGTATAACGTCGATTCTGGACGTGCAAAACGTGGTGAGGGTTTTGAGCTGCGCACGGATGAATGGGGAGCCATTCGCGGAGCAAAAGGTCTGTTTATCAGCGCGGATGAGGCGGATGTCAGCGATCAGATGCTGGATATGCAGGCCGCCATTGCTCAGCTGGAAAACGCCCTTTCGCTGGCACAAAGCCTGTCAAAGGCCGCCGAAATTTCCAAAGCAGAAAAAGCGGATACCAGCAGTCAGGAAACACTTAATAAATCTCTTGAACAGCTAACAGCCGCCGGAATCCTGATACACGCGCCACAAGGTATCGGCATCGTTAGTCCTAAAGCCGTTCGCCTGGCCTCGGGCGGTGAAAGCATTGGGTTAATGTCGGGAAACAACACTGACATCAGTGCTGGAAAAAGCTTTACCGCCGTCGCAGGGGAAACCTTGAGCCTGCTGGCAAGCAAATCAGGGATGAAGTTAATCGCGGCCAAAGGGAAAATAGATATTCAGGCACAGGATGACAATATTGAAGCCCTTGCGAAAAAGGATATCAGTATCACCAGTGTAGAAGGGAAAATTTCGGTAGCAGCTTCGAAGGAAATTGTACTTACCTGCGGTGGTGCCTACATAAAAATAAGCGATGGCAATATTGAGCTGGGAGCGCCGAAGAATATTCTGCTAAAAGCTGCCAATGTACAGAAGGCTGGCCCTGCGAGTTTAGATTCGCCACCACCAGAATTACCGAAGGGGTTCAATGAATTCTTTGTTGTAAAAGATGAAAATACAGGTAAAACACGCCCTCATTACCCCTACCGGCTGGTCACCGCCGAAGGTGAGGAACTTCGGGGTAGGACAGATGCCGAAGGAAAAACAACAACAGTATTTAGTGCTACACCTGGAAGTATAGAGTTTTATTCGGACGATGAATGACAGGGAGTTAACATGACCGATTCAAAAAAAACAGTGGCTACAGCGCAAACGCAGGTTCAGGGAAATGGGACCGATGCGAATATAAAATCGAAAGATAATGGCGTTATCTACTTCGAGCTGTCTACCGGCTATTATTACGTTGTCGATGGGGCCACTGCGACTGCAATTGAAGACGAAAATAACCGGTTGCAGCATTTGGTAGAAAAACAAATCAACGCAGCTAAAGCCTTTGCAGATATTCAGGGACAATGCCTGGCTGCTCCCAAAGATCAGGCTCTCAATTCCAAATACCGTCAATTAGAACAGACTTTGTTTGACGCCAACAAGGATCTGAAAAACGGCCTTAATTTTCTGGAACCTTTGCAAGCCAGCGATGATGACAAAACAAAGATTCATTCTTTGAGTGAAATTGGCAAAGACACTGAGAAATTAATTGAAGTATTGCCGATAAAAAAATCCGCGGGTAAAAGTAAGATAATTTATGTCCGGCCACGTCTGAACAAAAAAAGATGGGAACCTTATATTCCTGAGCAGGCAGAAAGCGGTAAAGGAAGTTTCATTAAAAACGGAAAAATTGATAAAGCAGAACTGCACAAACAATTAAAAAGTGTGACCTTCAAAATTAAAAAAGATTGGGACATTATCGATCCTAAAGATCATACAGGGACATTGTTTGACTGGGCTAAAAAATGGAATGAAGGAAAAAATTCTCATCTACAGTTGCATGATGATAAAGAACAGTCCCCGGACGATCATTTTGATGCTTCGTTTGGCGCTCAGCTGATGCGTTATACGTCCGGACTTGGGGCAAATATTGAGTTTGACCCAAACAAAATGGAAGGCCAAGCGAAGTTGAGTGGCAATGCGGAGTTTGCCGTTTGGGAAGCCAAAGGGAATTTTAAAATCATGCATCCACACCGGCTGGGGTGGCTCCCTTCCGTGCCAAGGCGTGATGGTAAAGGTGATTGCGTATTAAGATATTTACGCATCGATTTAGAAGTTGTCGCAACTAGCAGTCTCGGAGCCTCAATCACTGCTGAATTAGGTATAGAAATCAATAAAAAACCTGATGCGCAGGAGAAAGCCGGTATCAGGGGGATAGGTTCGGATTACAAGCCAACTCCGGCCCCCGGAGAGAGGAAAATAGATTTAAGTAAAGTTGCCGAAAACTCGGATGTAAAGGCTGGGATACGCGCTTTCACCGGGTTTGAGGCCAAAGGTGAAGTATCAGGTTCAGTGATGTGGAAAGAACCCGATAAAATGACCTCTAAAAGTGAAGATGATTATAAGGCAATTGCTAAAATCGGTGAAAGCATATCCTACCTCGCAGGCGCCGGTTTTGAAGCAACATTTCAAATAAAATTACACGAAGGTAAATTATACGTAGCCTGCCATGCAGGGCTTTGCTGGGGTCAGGGTGCCAGCGGGGGCATCGATTTTGAGGTGGATGCGGGGCAACTCATAAATTTCCTTAAATACGTTTGTTACTTATTACGTGATGCTGATTATCAAAAACTTTCTAAGATTATCGTTGATAGCTCTTTTGAATTTATTACAAAGCTAATTTTTCTTTCAATGATAGTGAATGTAGAAACTGTCATTGACGCGTACAACAAGGGTAGAGATTTAAATCTCGCTATAGAGAAATTTTTAGACAATAAGAAAAAAAGAAGCGACTTCATTGAAAAAATTTCAACTGATAACGAAATGTGTCACTACACATCTCCCGAGGTTAAAGGAAATATGTTGGCCATGTTAATCGAGGAGGATTTTTACGATGGTGTTAGAGATTCCCTTCCCGGCAATCAGTTGGGCATCAAAAAAGGCGTGATGAATATCTTCAGGTGGGTACAATCAAAAGCAGAGTATCAGAATGTCTTACAGCACTGTTCATTAGTGCTAGGTCAAAAAAAGTATTCTGACTGGGAAACTAAAAAGAAACAACTGGAAATTCGCATGTATTCACCTGACATTACTGAAGTCAGTGACGGTTGGGTGCGTGGAACAACAGTTGATTATGGCGGTTATGG
>NZ_JAFMOZ010000083.1:0-23382 GCF_019049615.1 Rahnella sp. BCC 1045
CATAAAAACCACAGAAAAACATATTAAGGAAAACCCTAATAATTAATTAAAACCATAAAAACCTTTCACTCCTTTAAAATATCGGTGTTAACTTGCGGGACTTCACATAATACCGGTTATTATCTCTCTTACACTCCCTGCACAAATTGACACAGGGGATTCATCATGAGTACAACCGACGACACTTATTCTGTTCCCGCAGGTTCAGTGCCTGCAAAACAGCTCTCATTAAAAGATAAATGGTGGCACATTCTCGACACCTGGAAAATTGGCATTATTCCTTTACCACTGTTTGTGATGGCCGGTGTGCTGATTGCCATCGACTGTCTGGACGGCAAACTGCCGAGCGATATCGTGGTGATGGTGGCGACGTTAGCATTCTTCGGCTTTGCCTGCGGCGAGTTCGGTAAACGTCTGCCGTTCATCGGCAAAATGGGCGCCGCGGCGATTTGCGCGACCTTCATTCCCTCCGCCCTGGTGTATTACGGCCTGCTGCCGGACGTCGTGGTCGAATCCACCACGAAATTCTACAAAAGCACCAACATCCTTTATCTCTACATCTGCTGCATTATTGTCGGCAGCATCATGAGCATGGATCGCAAAGTGCTCATTCAGGGCTTCATGCGTATTTTCTTCCCGATGTTGTGCGGTGAAGTGGTCGGCATGCTGGTCGGGATGGGCGTGGGTCTGGCACTGGGCATGGAACCTTTCCAGATCTTCTTCTTCCTGATCCTGCCGATTATGGCCGGGGGTGTAGGTGAAGGCGCGATCCCGCTGTCTATCGGCTACGCCACGTTGCTGCATATGGATCAGGGCGTGGCGCTGGGCCGCATTCTGCCTATCGTGATGCTCGGTGGCCTGACCGCCATTGTTATCTCGGGCTCACTCAATCAGCTCGGTAAACGTTATCCGCATCTTACCGGCGAAGGCCAGCTGATGCCTTCCGCCAAAAATGCCACCGCAGATAAAAGCGCGCTGTCGGCAACCAGCGGTAAAACCGATGTCACCACCATTGCCGCAGGCGCCCTGCTGGCGGTTCTGCTGTACATGGTCGGCATGCTGTTACACAAACTGATTGGCCTGCCTGCACCGGTCGGCATGTTGTTTGCCGCGGTCGCGCTCAAGCTGGCGCACGGCGTCTCACCTCGCCTGCTTGAAGGTTCGCAGGTGGTGTACAAATTCTTCCAGACCTCCGTGACCTACCCGATTCTGTTTGCCGTGGGCGTCGCTATCACACCGTGGAACGAACTGGTCGCCGCGTTCACTATTTCCAATCTGCTGGTCATCGTCAGCACCGTCGCCGCGCTGGTTGCCACCGGCTTCTTCGTGGGCAAGAAAATCGGTATGCACCCGATTGATGTCGCCATCGTGTCCTGCTGCCAGAGCGGTCAGGGCGGCACCGGTGACGTCGCCATTCTGACGGCGGGCAACCGTATGCAACTGATGCCTTTCGCACAAATCGCGACCCGCATCGGCGGCGCGATCAACGTTTCGGTAGCACTGCTGGTTCTGGGGAATTTCCTGGTCTGACAGCGTTATCCGGCAAGCACGATTGTGATTTTTTGATTGATTCAATTCAGGACATATTTATGAAACTGGCAAGTTATCTCTATCAGGGGCGCAAGTCCTACGGCATCGCAACGCAGAGCGGCATGATCGACCTTGGCCGCCTTCTCGGCCAGCGTTATCCCGACCTCAAGGCTCTGCTGGCGGGCGACGCACTGTCACAGGCGCAGGAACTGGCCAGCCGACCGGCAGATCTGAGCTTTGACGACCTGACGTTTTTGCCGGTTATTCAGAATCCGGAAAAAATTCTCTGCGTCGGCATGAATTACGCTGAAAAACGCAAAGAGTTCGATCAGCACAATCCGGCACCGACGCTGTTTGTCCGCTTTGCTGACTCACAAACCGGCCACGCCTCCCCGATCATCAAACCCAGCCGTTCGGTTGAGTTTGATTACGAAGGCGAACTGGCCGTCATCATCGGGTCAGCGGGCGAAAATATTTCCCGCGAAAACGCCCTTTCCCACGTTGCCGGTTACAGCTGTTACATGGACGGTTCCGCCCGCGACTGGCAGCACACCTGGTTTACCGCCGGTAAAAACTGGCGGCAGACCGGTGCCTTTGGCCCGTGGATGACCACGGCGGATGAAATTCCTGATCCGCATGCGCTGGCAATCCGCACCTGGCTGAACGGCAATATGGTTCAGGACGACAACACCCGCAGCATGATCCACAAGGTTGCCGAGCTGATTGAGTACATCAGTACCTTTACCTCACTGAGCGCAGGCGACGTGATCATCACCGGTTCTCCGGGCGGCGTGGGCAAGAAACGCGTACCGCCGCTGTTTATGAAACCCGGCGACCGCATTGAAGTGGAAATCGAAAAAATCGGTCATCTCAGCAACGTCATTGTTGCCGCGGACCGTCAGGTGAGCCATGCACCTGCCGCCCATTAACGTGTTAAACGCCGGGCTTCGTGCCCGGCATGCTCCGTTTTATTTGAACAATACCCGATATCAGGAATGCATTATGTTCAGCCGTGACGAACCCGACTTTCACGTCATCACCACCAGCCAGGCACCTCAGGGCTTGCTGGCCGATATCCGCGCCCTGCTGCATCAAAGCCAGCTGGGCATGGATGATGATATCGAGTATTTCGTGGTGGCCCTTTCCGGCAGACGGCTGATCGGATGTGCAGGTCTGGTCAGTAACACCATCAAATGCGTGGCAGTGGCGGCTGACTGGCGCGGCGAAAATCTCAGCGCCAGATTGCTCAGTGAAGTCGAAAACTTTGCCGTTCAGCGCGGCAAACTCCATCTGTTTCTCTACACCCGTCCAGGCAATCTGGAACGCTTTCGCGGTTGCGGATTTTATCCGCTGGTGCAGTGGGACAACGTCGCGGTGCTGATGGAAAACACGCCGGTCGGCATCAGCCAATATTGCCGCGCCCTGAAGCGCCATTATCACGAAGGCCAGCGCGTTGGCGCGGTGGTGATGAATGCCAATCCGTTTACGCTCGGCCATCGTTATCTGGCGGAACAGGCGGCGGCGACGTGCGACTGGCTGCACGTGTTTGTGGTCAGCGAAGACGTGTCGTATTTCCCGTTTCAGGAACGGCTGGAAATGGTGCGTCAGGGCGTCGCCGATTTACCGAATGTTACGGTTCACGCCGGTTCTGAATACATGATTTCACGCGCCACGTTTCCCGGTTACTTCCTTAAAGATGCCGGGCTGGTGAACCAGACCTGGAGCGTGATGGATCTGCTGATTTTCCGCCAGTACATCGCCCCGGCGCTGGGCATAACGCATCGTTTTGTCGGCAGCGAGCCCTTCTGCCCGGTCACGCATCAGTACAACTGCGACATGCACGACTGGCTGGAAACACCCTCACGTTCGGCCTCAAAACCGCTGACCGTTATTGAACTGCCGCGTAAACGCCATGCCGGTGGCATCGCGATTTCAGCCTCTGAAGTCCGCGCATTGCTGAAAACCTGTCAGTTACCGCGCATCCGCGACATTGTTCCGCCCAGCACGTATACGCATCTTGAACACCATTATTGCGCTGAGGCGCCCGCCGAAGCAGCGCGCAGCGATGAACTTATTATTTCTACCACTCTTTGTTAAAGCAGGAAAAAACGAATGAAAATTGTGAAGGAGGCGCTGGCAGGTACGGTTGAATCCAGCGATTTGCTGGTAAAAATCGCCCCGGCCAGCGAGCTGAGCGTGGTGATCAACAGCGAAGTAATCAAGCAGTTTGGCGACCAGATCCGCCGCGTTGTGAACGAAACGCTGGAAGCCCTTGGCGTGAAAGAAGGCTTACTGATTATTGAAGATAAAGGCGCGCTCGATTGCGTTATCCGCGCCCGCGTGCAAAGCGCGGTACTGCGTGCAGCACAGGAAGAAAATATTCACTGGGAGACGTTACGATGAAAAAACTCCGCCGCAGCATGCTGTTCCTGCCGGGGGCCAGTGCCGCCATGTTATCCACGGCATTTATCTATCGTCCTGATTCCATCATGTTTGATCTGGAAGACGCGGTTTCCCTGCGCGAAAAAGATACCGCCCGCATTCTGGTGTTCCACGCCCTGCAACACCCGATGTACAAGGATATCGAAACCGTCGTGCGCATTAATCAGCTCAGCACGCCGTTTGGTTTGAAGGACCTGGAAGCCGTGGTACGCGCCGGTGTGGACGTGGTTCGTCTGCCGAAAACCGATACGC
This sequence comes from Rahnella sp. BCC 1045, assembly GCF_019049615.1. Taxonomy (NCBI): domain Bacteria; kingdom Pseudomonadati; phylum Pseudomonadota; class Gammaproteobacteria; order Enterobacterales; family Yersiniaceae; genus Rahnella; species Rahnella sp. BCC 1045. The sequence goes on from NZ_JAFMOZ010000083.1 coordinate 4,225, forward strand.
CGGAAGATATTTTCGAGCTCGAAGCGCACATCGAACGCATCGAAAAAGACTGCGGGCGTGAAGTCGGTTCCACCAAAGTCATGGCCGCCATCGAATCGGCTATTGGCGTCATCAACGCCGTCGCCATTGCCCGCTGTTCGCCGCGTCTGATTGGCATCGCGCTGGCCGCTTTCGACTATGTGATGGACATGCAAACTGAGCGCGGTGACGGCACTGAGCTGTTCTACGCCCGTTGCGCCGTGCTGCACGCCGCGCGCGCCGCCGGTATCGACGCCTTTGATGTGGTGTATTCCGATATCAACGATGAAGCCGGTTTCCTGCGTGAAGTCGAGCTTATCCGCAAAATGGGTTTCAACGGCAAATCCCTGATCAACCCGCGCCAGATTGAGTTGCTGCACAACGCTTACGCGCCGACGCAGGAAGACGTGGATTACGCGCGTCGCGTTATCACCGCCGCAGAAGAAGGCGAGCGCAAAGGCCTCGGCGTAATTTCGCTCAACGGCAAGATGATCGATGGCCCGATCATCAACCACGCACAAGTGGTGCTTGAACGCGCCAGCGCCTCCGGCGTGCGTCGCTAGCCCTCAATTTTGCACAGGAATATGAAGAGAATGAGCCATTTAACAGAAATGTTGCACAGCCAATATCCCGGCATGAAGCATCTGGTTGCTTTCGACGGAGCACACCGCACCACGCCGTATCTTTCTGATCCCGATGCCCGCCTGCATCGTAAATTATGTGATTCGCTGGAACAGGCGATCGCCCGCAGCGGGCTGAAAGACGGCATGACTATCTCCTTCCACCACGCTTTTCGCGAAGGCGATCAGGTGATTAATAATGTCGTCGGCACGCTGGCGCGTCTGGGTTTCAAAAATCTGACGCTGGCGTCCAGTTCCCTGATGACCTGCAACGACGCGCTGATCGAACACATTCGCAACGGCGTGATCACGCGCATTTATACCTCGGGGATGCGCGGCAAACTGGCCGATGCCATTTCGCACGGCCTGATGGAGGAACCGGTCCAGATCCACTCTCACGGTGGCCGGGTCAAACTTTTGCAGGACGGCGAGCTGAATATTGACGTCGCCTTTTTAGGCGTTCCTTGCAGTGATGAATTCGGTAATGCCAACGGTACGCACGGCAAATCCTGCTGCGGTTCGCTGGGCTATGCGATGGTGGATGCGCAGTTCGCCAAAACCGTCGTGCTGCTGACCGAAGAACTGATGCCCTTCCCTAACATGCCCGCCAGCCTGGTGCAGGATCAGGTGGATTACATCGTGAAAGTCGATCAGGTCGGCGACCCGGCGAAAATCAGCGTGGGCGCAGCTCGCGTCACCAGTAACCCGCGCGAGCTGATGATTGCCCGCACGGCAGCCGAAGTCATTGAATATTCTGGCTATTTCAAATCCGGCTTTTCAATGCAAACCGGTTCCGGCGCGGCGGCAACGGCCTGTACCCGTTTCATGGAAGAAAAGATGGAACGTAACCAGATCACCGCGCGTTTTGCCCTCGGCGGCATCACCGGCAGTCTGGTGGATTTGCACGAAAAAGGATTGATCGAAACGCTGCTGGATACGCAATGCTTCGACGGTCAGGCCGCGTCATCGCTGGGCCGCAATCCGCAGCACATTGAAATTTCCACCAATGTTTACGCCAATCCGGGGGCCAAAGCCGCAAGCTGTGATCAGCTGGATATCGTCATTCTGAGCGCACTGGAGATCGACACCGATTTTAATGTGAACGTGATTACCGGTTCCGACGGCGTGATGCGCGGCGCATCGGGCGGCCATTGCGACGTCGCCAGCGCCGCCAACCTGACGATTGTGGTCGCGCCACTTCTGCGCAGCCGCATTCCGACCGTCGTGCGCCGTGTCACAACCCGCGTCACACCGGGCGAAAGCATCGATGTGCTGGTCACTGACCACGGGATCGCCGTCAATCCGGCACGTCCTGAAATCCGCCAGCGGCTCGAAGAAGCCGGCATGAAAATCATGGATATCGAAACGTTGTATCAGCGTGCCATTTCCCTGACCGGCGAACCGAAGCTGATTGAGTTTACGCAGCGCGTCGTGGGCGTGATCCGTTACCGCGACGGCAGCGTGATTGACGTCGTTCATCAGGTCAAAGAGGACGCATAATGACGATTTTGACGCCTGCAAATGCAGGCGTCAGTCTGGAGGATTTGCTGGCGGCAAAGGAACAGCGTGCGCAGCGGCAAACCGACTGGCTGACACAATTCCCACACACCCTGATTTCTCTCACGCTGGTTACGCCCGGCGCGGTGAAAGATAGCGTGAGTTATCGCCAGGTTATGCGCGAAGCGTTGGGCGCGGCGGAAACACTGCTGTTACAACGTGGCTGGGCGGTGCTCAAACATGCAGTATTCTGGTTGCCGACCGGCGCGGAAGCGTTCTGGAGCATTGAGCACCCGGCGCCGGAAGTGAAAGCGGCTACCGTCGCGCTTGAGCAATCACATGCGCTTGGGCGTTTATGGGATTTCGATGTGATCTGCCCCGAGGCTGGCGTTGTAGGCCGCCGGTCGCTGGATAATGCCAGCCGCCGGTGTCTTATCTGTGACGGCCCCGCCCACGCCTGCGCGCGTTCGCGTCGGCATCCGTTGCCCGACGTGATCGCCAAAGTGGAGGCGCTGATTGATGGCTGGCATCGCACTCATTGAGCCGCAGGTTTGTACCGACATCGCCACCCTGGCGGCCGACGCGCTCCGCCAGGAAGTCTGGCTGACGCCTAAACCCGGTCTGGTGGACAGCGCCAATAACGGTTCACACAGTGACATGGATTTGCCGATGTTTTTGCGCAGCATCGGTGCGATTACGCCGTGGTTGCATCAGTTTTACCGTCTCGGCCAGCAGGATACCGCGCAACCGGCCACGGCAATGCTGATGCGGATCCGCCCTGCAGGCCTGGCCTGTGAGCAGGCGATGTTCGGCGCAACAAACGGCATTAATACGCACAAAGGCGGCATTTTTTCTTTGGGAATTTTGTGTACGGCGGCAGGCCGGATCAGCGCCCGTCACCAACTGCTGACCCGCACGGCGTTATGCGCCGAAGTGGCCGCGCTCACGCAAGGGCTGGTGGAACGGGAATTACAACATTGCCGCCAGCCGGTGACCGCAGGAGAACGGTTGTTTCAGGCGCACGGTATGACCGGCGCGCGCGGCGAAGTGCAGAGCGGATTCGTGACGTTGCGTCGCCATGTTTTGCCTTACTGGCAGACAGAAACCCAGCCTGAACGCCGTGGTCTGAACGCCCTGCTGCGTCTGATGGCGTTTAACCCGGATACGAATCTGGTGTCCCGCGGCGGGCTGAGCGGGCTGCATTTTGTTCAGGATTATGCCCGCAAGTTGCTGAAAAGCGGCTGGCAAAAAGAGAATTTACAGGAGATGGATCAGGCGCTGATTTCCCGGCATCTCAGCCCCGGCGGCAGTGCCGATTTGCTGGCAATCGCGACCGTACTGATGGCTTTCCCGCAATGAATGAGAATCCAAACATCACGCGGATGCTGGTTCCCGGTTTACGCGACAGCGAAGCCGGACACTGGCAAAGCCGCTGGCATGAACAAAATCCGCAGTGGCTGCGGGTGAAACAGCGCAACTGGGCGCAGGTGGATCTCGAAGGTTGGATCACCGCTATCGACCGCGAGCAGAAGCTGGCGAAAAACCCGTTGCTGCTGATTGGCCACAGCTTTGGCGCGCTCGCCAGTCTGGTGTGGGCGAACCGCAATCCGCCGCTCTGCGCAGGTGTGATGCTGGTCGCCCCCGCAGAACCGATGCGTTTTGGTCTGGACGATGACATTTTACCTGAGCCGCTGGCGGTTCCCGGTCTGCTGGTCGCCAGCCATACGGATCCGTTATTGCCTTTTACCCGCGCACAGTTCTGGGCGCAGGCGTGGGGCTGCGAGCTGGTGGATATCGGCGAGGCCGGGCATATCAATGTGGAATCGGGTTTCGGAGAATGGCCGTGGGGGCAGGCAAAACTGGAAGAGTTTGCCGCGCGACTGGCGGCAAACTCCCGCTGAAAACAGGCTTAACGGACGATGCGGTTATCTGCTTCCGGTGACGGTTTGGATTTCACGCAGCACAGGTAAATCATCACCAGCAGCGGGATCCAGCCGAGCACGATACCCAGCGTAATTTTCATCCAGACATAGGTTTCCGGTGACGCGTATTCCATCAGGATCATGTTGAGCAAACGCGACACAATACCTGCCAGATAAACACCGCCAAACCACCAGCCGGAGCGGTTGATGTCGTGCATACGGCGGATGCCGACCGCCAGGATCGGTAATGCCAGCGCCAGGGCGTAAATAGTGTAGGTCATACCGGCATAGAACACGCCGTAAGGGTTTCCCGCCAGCGCCATCACGGTCGCCACAGTCCCCGTCAGCAAAATCATCAGCAAGATATTGACCAGCGTGAACACCCAAAACTCTTTGCGGGTCGCACGCCCTTCAAACTTCACGTACCCTTTCCAGCCCCGAACAAAACACTGCCATACGGTCATTCCGTCATATCCTTTTGTTTATCGTTTGAAATTTTTCATATCTTAAACGCTATCAAAAGCATTCTGAAATCTTTATTTACATCTGCCGGACGTCACTGGCCGCGCAGCTGTCGGGCGAGTTTATCGAGCTGATCGGCGATCTGGTTAAGGTCTTTGTCCGGCTGTCCCGGCGCGCGCGTGGAATTTCGCACGACCAGTTGCGCAGGCAAAATACGCGACGTCGTATCAGGCTCCGCTGCCAGCAAAAGCCCGACGGCTTCTTTGCTTTGCAAATCGAGATCCAGAGAAACCGTGGTCAGCGCCGGATGGAAGAATGCGCTGTCGTAGGTGTCGTCGTAGCCGATAATAGAAACCTGTTGCGGGATCGCCACGTTGTGCTGATGCAGCGCGCTGATCACGCCCAGCGCCATCTGGTCATTCCCTACCAGCAGGGCCGTAAACTGCGGCGTCTCCCGCAAAATCTGCAACGCGCCGTAGTAACCGCTTTTGGCACTCCAGTCGCCGTGAACCACCGTCACCGGCTGTAATCCTTTTTCGGTCAGCGTTTTCTGCCAGCTTTCCAGACGCAGACGCGAAGACACCGACTCTTCCGGCCCGGCCAGCAAGGCAAATTCCCGGTGCCCCAAATCAAGCAGATATTCCACGCTGGCGCGCGAACCATCGGCCGGATTAAAGCAAACGTTAAACACCGGGCTGGTCGGATCCACATCCAGAAACAGGCAAAGAATGTCGCGGTTGTTCTCGTAAATGCGTTCGGCTTCGGCACTTTCCAGCGGAATGTTGATGATCACGCGCTCAACCCGCTGTGACTTCAACTCGTTAATGGAGTCCTGAATGCTCTGATTCACGTCCTCGTCAATCATTGAAATCAGTACCTGATACCCGGCCTGGTGGGCATATTTCTTCACCGAAGCGGCAATTTGCGACGGAGCGTGCAACGCCAGCGAGGTCGTCACCAGCCCTATCGTAAAACTCTGTTTTCCCACTAACTGCTGCGCCAGCCGGTTGGGTACATAACGCAGCACTTCAATCGCCTGCTCAACTTTCTGGCGCGTAGCGTCGGATACGTTGGCCGATTTGTTTAAAACACGCGAAACCGTCTGATAGGAAACACCGGCATAGCGGGCAACGTCTTCTAATGTCGAACTTTTCGATTTCATGCTTTTCCCGTTTTGCAGCCCGTGATTTTACGCAATCTCATGATAATCGAGCCAAAGTACGGGATCTCATTTAAAAGTTCAATCTGAGAACCGTTTGACTTAAAAGTTATACGTTAACATTCGTTAAATTCGTGATTTAAATCACCAGACGTTTATTTTAAATACACAACTTGTGGATCTAACTCACAATTCACACTGTGTTAAATTGATCATTATTGTTTCTGGGTATCTTATAGATTCCGTAAATGTGAACGTCATACATCAATAAGGAAAAATAATGAAACACAACTTACGTACTCTGGCTGTGGCGGTCTCTCTTGGGCTGGTGACAGGCCCCGCAGTGGCTAACGACATTGATTTTCATGGATATCTGCGTTCCGGATTGGGCGTTTCCGGCAGCGGCAGTCTGGAGCAGTTTCAGAAAAACAAAGTCGGTCGTCTGGGCAACGAAAATGACACTTACGGCGAAATCGAACTGGGCAGTGAAGTTTACAAAAAGGACGATGTGAGTTTTTACGTCGATTCCATGGTCAGCATGGTGTCAGACGGGTCCAACGATGACGAAAATACGCTCAATGATGATGCGCAATTTGGCCTGCGTCAGCTGAATCTGCAAATCAAAGGGCTGGTGCCGTGGGACAAAGATGCGGTGATCTGGGGCGGTAAACGTTATTACCAGCGCCATGATTTACATATCATCGATACCAAATACTGGAACATTTCCGGTGCAGGCGCCGGTGTGGAAAACCTGAAAATGGGCGAAGGCGCGCTGTCAGTGGCCTGGATCCGCGGCGATGCCAATGATGTGGATTACCGCGTAGACGGCGATAACGATGTCAATATTAACTACATCGACGTGCGTTATGCCGGTATCAAACCCTGGAGCGGCGCGTGGATGGAAGTCGGTGCCGACTACGCCATGCCGAACCTGACGCATGATCAGAAAGACTACGGCGGCCTGTATGACGCGGAAAATGGCGTGATGCTGACCGGAGAAATCAGCCAGGACATGTGGGGCGGCTACAACAAGCTGGTTTTACAGTACGCCAACAAAGGTCTGGCGCAGAACATGATTTCCCAGGGCGGCGGCTGGTATGACATGTGGAACTATACCAACGACGCCAGCGGTTATCGCGGCATCATCACCGGTCTTATCCCGATCACCAGCAAGTTCAGCCTCAACCATGTGCTGACTTACGGCCATGCGGAAAATATCACGGATTACACCGACACTACCGAGCTGGTTTCTCTGGTTGGCCGTGCGCAATATCAGTGGACGGATTACGTGCGCACCATCGGTGAAGTCGGTACGTTCTACCAGAAAGACGATTACAAGAATGGCACCAACTATAAGCAAGGCGGGCAGAAATATACGCTGGCGATGGGTCTGGCGGCCGGTCCTGAGTTTATGTCACGCCCGGAACTGCGCGTGTTCGCCTCTTACCTGAATGATTCAGAGCACGGCAATACGTTTGAAGACCACACCAAATCCGATACGTGGAACTTTGGTGTGCAGGTAGAAGCCTGGTGGTAAATTTCCTTCGTTCCTGAAGCTGCAACTGCGTTAGCTGCGTTTGCTCACCCGAATCACTGACATCAGTCAGCTCATCGGGATTCGCTCACTTGCCGCCTTGCTGCAACTCCAATAACTTTGGAAATAGTTATAGTCGTTAATTAAAACAGTAATCCTCATTGTAATAAACGCTCAGGGTTTAACGCATTTTCTCTTGTAGGGGATCGTGACGTTTTTGTACCCGCACAGCAGCATCATTATTTAAAATAAAGCAGTAAACAATAAAGGCAGCCTTGTGTCGGGCTGCCTTTATTTATTTCAATGTTCTTCTTTTATTTAATACGCCAAATTAAAACCAGACCCGATTACTGACTTTTTAAGCCAAATTTCTCGGTCATGAGTTTCTTCAGGCTGTCGGACTGCTTACCGAATATCGCATGGACTTCCTGCCCGATGATCACCACGCCAATCGCGCCGGTCTGCTGGATAGCACCGGAATTAACCCGCCGGAGTTCTTTCACCGTAACGCGCAGTCGTGTGATACACGCATCGACGTTAATAATATTCTCGCGTCCGCCTAACGCATCAATTAATAACGCCACGTCCGTTGACGGCGGAACGTCATCTTTAGGGTTTTTATTCTTTGCGGAAAAAACATGCATGAAATCTTTAATATTAACCATAATGAATACCCTCTTTCAGAAATGAAAAAACGTGCAGAAGGGAATATTCCCCGCTGCACGTTGGTGATTAAAAATTATCGGGAGACTTTACGCGTCAGTATCTGGCAACCGAATGCCGGTAACGTTAATTTGTGCGGCAATATTCCGCCGTGAACCATATCCTGATAATCGCCCGGCAAACTGACGGTCTGGCTGTCGCTGCAATAGTTTTGCAGGAAGATGAATTCACTTTTGCCGTCGGTACGGCGTGCGGCGGTGACACCTTCCGGCAGCGTCGTGCTGATGGCGCGCGGCAGGTTCATCTCTTTCGCCAGCGCGGTGAAAAAATCTGCCTGGAACTGTTGATCGTTGCGCGATGCCACATAATACGCCTGACCTTTGCCGTACAGATTTACGGTCACCGCAGGCGTTCCGGCGTAGAAATCATCGCCGTAAGTAGCCAGCGCTGCCGCCCCTTCGAGGTGGATCACTTCGCACAATTCGGAAACCTGATACGGCCCGTTCAGCCCCAGCGCGTTGCCTTCAATACCGCAAACGCTGTTGTGCTGTTCGTCTGTCAGGCTGTCGATTTCTTCCGCCCAGATGCCCAGCACCGGACGCAATGGACCCGGGAATCCGTTGAGGAAACACAAATCCGTTTCGTTGACGATGCCGCTCCAGTAAGTGGCGACGAAGCGCCCGCCCGCCTGCACAAAGGCGCTGATCCGCTCACCGACGCCTTCGCGCACCATGTACAACATCGGGGCGATGACTAAGTCGTAACCGTCCAGTGCGCAGTCGGCGTTGATCACGTCAACCGCAATGCCCTGCGCCCACAGTGCCTGATAATGCGCGGCCACGGTGTTTTCATAATGCAATCCGGCGTTGCGCGGCCCCATCGCATCGTCCATCGCCCAGCGGCTTTCCCAGTCAAATATGATCGCAACTTTAGCTTCCACGCGGCTGCCCGCGACCGGCGCTAAGGCCGAGAGAATAGTGCCGAGTTCCGCCACTTCGCGACCGACGCGGGTATTAATGTGTCCGACGTGATCCACCACAGCGCCGTGGAATTTCTCGGAAGAACCGCGGCTTTTGCGCCACTGGAAATACTGTACCGAATCCGCACCGTGCGCGACCGCCTGTAGCGAGGACAAAATGTGCATCCCCGGTTTTTTCAGTTTGCTGGTCGGCTGCCAGTTGGTGAAGCTCGGCGTCGATTCCATCAGCACGAACGGCTGGCCTTTTTTGAGCGTGCGCATCAGGTCGTGATACATCGCGGTGTACGCCGCCAGCCCGATATCGTCTTTGCGCGTGTGCCACATCGGGTAGCTGTCCCACGAAATGAAATCCAGCACGCTGGCGAGTTTCCAGTAATCGTAGTCGTAGAAATATTCCATGAAATTAGTGGTCGCCGGTAATGCCGGGTTTTCGGCTTTCAGCGGGCGGATCTCTTCGCTGTAAAAACGCGTGACCTGATCGGTATTAAAGCGACGCCAGTCGAGATTCAGACCATGCACCCCGCTTTCGCCCTGCGGTGACGGTGATTCGATCTGTGACCAGTCGGTGTACGTGTGGCTCCAGAAGGTGCTCCACCAGGCGGTATTCAGCGCGTCGAGGGTTTCATATCGGGCTTTTACCCAGCCACGGAACCGTTCCTGACACAAGTCACAATGGCATTCGCCGCCGTATTCGTTGGAAATATGCCAGCCGATCACCGCCGGATGATGCGAATACCGTTTTGCCAGCGCCGTGTTCATCTGCTGCACTTTGTCGCGGTACACCGGCGAGGTAATGCAGTGGTTATGACGCCCGCCGTGCAGCGCTTTTACGCGGTCACGCCCGACGCGTAACACTTCCGGGTATTTTTGCGACATCCACGCCGGACGCGCGCCGCTTGGCGTGGCCAGAAACACCGAAATGCCGTTTTCATGCAATCTGTCCAGCACCTGATCCATCCAGTCAAAGGTATAACGTCCTTCTTCAGGTTCCAGCGCAGACCAGCTGAAAATCCCGACAGACATGACATTACAGCGCGCCTCTTTCATCATTTCGACATCGCGAATCAGTACTTCCGGGCTTTGCAGCCACTGTTCCGGGTTGTAATCCGCGCCGTGTAACAGGCCGGAAATCTTACTGCTCAGAAGAGGGAATTTCGTCATGTTAGGTCCTTACGAACTTTAAGAAATAAAACTCCCCGGCCAAATTAGCCGGGGAAAAGGGGATCAGTTGAAGACTTTAATGGAAGGAAGAACCTGACCGCCGCAGCCAAACAGCGCCTGATTTTCACGGGCATTGCCCTCTTTCCAGTGGTCGTTGATGTAGGTCATGCCCGCCGGTGTTGCCCAGCCTGCGCCGTTAACCGGGATCCACGTCGGTTCCCAGTAGAACAGGCCTTTGCCGCGATGCCCGGGCACGCTCACCAGGCTTTTGATCATGTCGCTGAGGAAATCGGCCTGCCCCTGCACAGTTCCCGGATAGCCGCCGTCTTTAGCTTCTTTGGCGGTGAAACTGTTCTCCGCGGCATCGCAGTTTTCAAGGGTGTAGCCGTAAGCCACTTCGACCACGATCACGTCTTTGTTGTAGCGTTTGCTGATGTCGTCCATGTTGGCCTGTAACGCAGAAATCGGGCCATTCCAGTAGGTATAAAACGACAGGCCGATAACGTCGTAAGGCACCTTGCGCTGGTTGATTTCATCGAACCACCAGCGGAAGGTGTCGTTCTTGGTGCCTTCGGCCAGATGCAGCATGATTTTGATGTCTGAAGGTTTTTTCTCGTCGGCCCTGACACCGGAGATCGCCGCATTCAGCAGCCCGGCCAGACGGTCAAATTCGCCGCCACCCGCGCCCCAGCTTTTTCCTTCCGGCCACAAAATCCCGCCGTTCATTTCATTGCCGACCTGCACCATATCCGGCACAACGCCCTGCTGACGAAACTGCGCAATCACGTCACGGCTGTAATCATGAATGGCAGTTTTCAGCTGCGGATAATCCATTTTTTCCCAGGCTTTCGGCTTGAACTGTTTACCGGGATCGGTCCAGAAGTCGCTGTAGTGGAAATCGAGCAGGATTTTAAAACCCTGCGCTTTGGCGCGTTTCGCCAGTTCCAGCGTGGTCGCCAGGTCGTTGTTGCCGCCGCCGTACGGATGCCCCTGTGCATCCTTCGGATCCACCCACAGCCGCAGACGCACGTAGTTGAAACCGTTCTGTCTGAGGATCACCATCGCGTCGGTCTGTTTGTGGTTCTGGTCGTAGAACTTGCCGCCGTGTTTTTCCACGTCAATCAGCGTGGAAATATCCGCGCCCTTAATGAAATCCGCCGGGACATTGGCGACTTTTTTGATGACCACGTCCTGTGCCACACAGGAAAAAGACATCGCCAGCAGCACACAGGCCACGGCGCTTTTCGTGAAAATCTTCTGAGTAAAGAGAGTCATGTGATTATCCTTTGGTGCTGCCAGCGGTCAGGCCGGAGACGAAGTATTTTTGTAAGGCGAGATAGAAAATCGCCACCGGCACGGCAATCAGCACCGCGCCCGCTGCATACGTGGTGTAGCTCGCGCCCATTTTCTGTGCGACCAGGTTGTAGAGACCAATCGGCAGCGTGTATTTATCCGGCGTGCGCAAAATGGTACTGGAGAGGATGAAATCGCCCAGCGGCCCGGTGAAGGAAAACAGCGCAATCACCGCCAGAATCGGCTTCGACAGCGGCATGATGATTTCGATAAAAATGCGGAAATTCCCCGCACCGTCCATGCGTGCCGATTCATCCAAATCTTTCGGGATTGCGTCCAGATACCCTTTCATCAGATAGGTGTTCATCGGGATCATGCCGCCGACGTAAATCAGCACAAGCGCCAGATGGCTGTTGATCAGGCCGAGCAGTTGCGCCAGTACGAAAATGGCGATCAGCGCCGAGAACTGCGGGATCATCTGCAATAACAGAAACAGCATCAGCCCGTCTTTGCGCCCTTTAAAGCGAAAGCGTGAGAAGGAATAGGCGGTGAAGCTGACGCAAATCAGCGTCAGCACCATGGTCAGGAAACTGATTTTCATCGAGTTCCAGTACCACGCCATGTAATTCACCTGTCCGTTGAACAGATCTTTGTAATGCTGGAAGGAGAGGTTCTGCGGAATAATCGACGTGCTGAGCAGACTGTTCCCGGCATTCAGCGACGCGCCGACGGTCCAGATCAGGGGATAAATAATAATGACCGCCACAATCAGTAACAGGAAATAACTCAACGACAGGCGGATAAACCGGTTTCTTTTAATACTGCTGTTCTTATTCATCAGTTTGCTCCCGCTTACGCCATATCATCTTGTTTAAATGAATTGGTTGAACGGAATTGCCACAGCGCAATACCGACAACAAATATCGACAGCAAAATCGTAATGGTCGCGGCAATCGCATATTGCGAGGAAGACATGGTGAGTTTATAAATCCACGACACCAGAATATCCGTTCCGCCTGCATTCGATCCCGCTACGGCCGGGCCGCCGTTATTAAACAGATAGATAATATTGAAGTTATTAAAGTTGAAGGTGTATTGCGTGATAATAATTGGCGCAATGGAATACAATACCAGCGGCAGCGTAATGGTTTTTAATTTCTTCCAGGTGCTGGCTCCGTCCATCGTGGCGGCTTCGTACAGGTCGTTAGGGATCGCCTGTAATACGCCGGTGGTCATCGCAAAGACAAACGGGAAACCGAGCCAGGTCTGCATCATGATCAGAGCCGTTTTGGTCCAGAACGGATCGGTCATCCACGCTTTAGGTTCAATGCCTAACGCCGCCAGTATCCCGTTGTTAATCACGCCAAACGAGTCGTTGAACATCCCGGCGAAGACCAGAATGGTAACGAAGCCCGGCACCGCCCACGGCAAAATCAGGATGGTGCGGATCAGCGCCTTGAAGCGCAGATCTTTCTGGTTCACCAGAATCGCCAGCATCACGCCGACGGTGCATTGCAGCGTGGTCGCCAGCACGGTCCAGACGACGGTCCACTGTAAAACGTCGAGTAACGTCGAACGCCAGATATTGAGCGTGAAGATATTAATAAAGTTTTTGAATCCCACCCAGTCAACTAATTTAGCCGGCGGCGTGTGATATAAATTGTAATTGGTAAAGGCAATGGAGAAGCCGAAGATAATCGGGAACACCACCACGAAGACCAGCAGAATAAAACCGGGCGTAATCATTAAATACGGGAAACCTTCGCGCAGGAGCAAATGATATTGCTTTCTGACGCTGGGTAATTCCATGCCCGCATCGCGGCGTTTTCCGTTAATCCACGCATCACGCAGGCTCCAGTAATAAAAGCCTGCGCCAAACGCACCAATTAATACGCTGATAATTCCTTTCGCCAGCAGGAATATCGAGTTATCGCGAGGGACTTCTTCCCCCAGCGTATAAAGCCCCCACATTCCCTGTTGCAGGAAATCATAAAAAACACCAACGAAACAAAACAGAATGATAAAAAACAGAATTCCCTTGGCCCATTGCCGGTTATAGAACTGACCAAAACCGGGAATGAATGCCAAAGCCAGTGCCACCGGCGCGTGATGGCGGGCAGACAGTGGCTCCTGGTTTTCCTCATGAAGACGCATAGACACAAAGATATTCCTTTCACTGTGAGGGAGTGAAATCACTCCCTCTTTTCAGACGTACAGCCGTTTCAGATGCGGTTGCCGATGCTGTTACCCGCAGATCACTCGTTGCTGGCTTTCGCGGCTTCAATCTGCATCTGGATATTTTTCACGGCGTCATTGAGCGCTGCGTCCACCGGCTGTTTGCCGGTTACGCCCAGCTGGATCCCGTTGTTCGCCGGACCCCAGACTTCCTGCATTTCAGGTACGCCGGGCATCGCCGTGGCGCGGGTTGACTGCTCGGCTACCGCATTGGCTTTCTCGTCATTTTTGATCATTGGGTCATTCACCAGCGCCGTCAGTGCCGGAATTTCCTTGGTCACTTCGTAGCGCACCTTGGCGTATTTCGGCTGGTTGATGAAGGTGATGAATTTTTCGGCCAGCGGTTTTTGTTTGCTGTAGGTCGATACCGCATAACCTTTAACGCCCAGGAATGAGCTCATCGGTTTGCCGTTCGGCAACAGCGGCAGCGCTTTCACGCCGTAGTTGATGCCAGCGGCTTCATAAGGCTGGAACGCCCACGGGCCGGTAATCACGGCGGCGGCTTTCTTCTCAGTAAACAGCGAGTCGATGGCGTTCAGGCCGTTGTCGCCGGTGATCCCCGCCGGGAATAAACCGTCGGCATAGAATTTCTTCAGGTACGTGACGGCTTCAATGCTGCCCGGTTTGTTCAGGCCGATATCGTCGACGTTGATCTCCCCTTTGGCATCTTTACCGAAGATGTAGCCGCCCATGGAGGCCATCGCACCGTAGGCGTAATAGACTTCGTCAAATTTGGCGAGCAGGCCGTATTTGCCCTTCGCCCTTTCCGCTTTCGAGAAGGTGTAATACTCGTCGAGCGTCGCCGGGGCTTCGGGAAGCAAATCTTTGTTGTATATCAGCACCAGCGTTTCAACGGCTTTCGGCACGCCGTAGGTGTGGCCCTTGAGCTGGAACGCGTGAATAGCCGACGGCGTAAAGCTGTCGGTGAACCCTTTCTCGAGCGTCAGCGGTGCCAGCAACCCCTGTACCACGGCGGTGCCGAGCTGGTCGTTCGGGATCACAACCACGTCGGGGCCGATGCCCGCCGGGCCGTCGAGACGCAGTTTTTCAGTCTGTTGTGCATACGGCGTTTCCTGCACCACAACTTTGACGTTGTTCTCTTTTTCAAAGTCTTTTACAGCATCGGAAATACCGGAGGATTTCTTAATATCTTCCCAGACAAGTAGCTGTCCTTCGGCTGCCCGCACGGCCTGGCTGCTCAGACTTAATGACATCAGTACCAAGGCAGTAAGGTGTGTAATTTTCATTGTTGCTCCTGGATGTGAAGGTATAACATTTTTGTGTGTATAACAACGACACTCAATCAACACCCAGCGATGAAAACCTTATAGATGCTGAATACAAAGTGATTTATGTCGTCATAAATATCGTGTTACACGTTAGACTTATAACCCAAAAATCACTACCAAAAGATGTGTATTGTGTGATCGCAACTGCAAAATTCGAACCCGCTCGTGCAAACGTTTACACAAGGTGGTTATAGTCCGAAATATCAGCGGTATGAATTTATTACGAGGTCAAACATGTCCAGCATCAGGCTTAAAAATGTGGTTAAGCGTTTCGATAAAACGGTGACGTTGCATGGCATCAATATTGATATAGAAGACGGCGAATTTACGGTGTTCGTCGGACCATCCGGCTGCGGAAAATCCACATTGCTGCGCATGATTGCCGGGCTGGAAGATATAACGGAAGGTGATGTGTATATCGGCGAGCAACGGGTGAATGACGTTGACCCGTCGCGTCGCGGCGTGGCGATGGTGTTTCAGTCTTACGCGCTATATCCGCATATGACGATTGCCGAGAACATGGGTTACGGCCTGAAAGTGAACGGGGTGCCTAAAGACGAAATCCGCCATCAGGTGGAGATGGTCGCCAAAACGTTACAGCTTTCCCATCTGCTGGACAGAAAGCCGAAGCAGCTTTCCGGTGGCCAGCGCCAGCGCACCGCCATCGGCCGCGCGATTGTGCGTAATCCGCAGGTTTTTATGTTCGATGAGCCGCTTTCCAATCTGGATGCCGAACTGCGCGTGGATATGCGTCTGCACATTTCCAAGCTGCATCAGGAACTGAAAACCACCATGGTTTATGTGACACACGATCAGACCGAAGCCATGACGCTGGCCGATAAAATCGTGGTGATGAACTACGGCAAAGTCGAGCAGACGGGCGCACCGATGGATTTGTATTACAACCCGGTGAATCAGTTTGTGGCCGGTTTTATCGGGTCGCCGAAAATGAATTTCCTGCCTGCCGAAGTGCTGAGCTGGCAGCCCGACCGGCTTGAAGTGCGCCTGACGCAGGAGAAAACACTGACGCTGGCGCTGAGTACCCGCGAGCTGGCGGCGGGTGACAAAGTGACGCTGGGCATTCGCCCGGAACATCTGCTTTCCCATGAAACCGAAAATCAGCTGGAATTTAACTGCGAGGTGGTTGAGCGTCTGGGCAACAGCACCTATCTGTTCGGCCAGTGTTACGGCATCGACGGGTTTAAAATGCTGCTGCCGGGCGATATGGCCTTTAATCCGTATCAGAGCCTGACAACCTGGTTCGACGCCCAACGCTGCATGGTATTTGGTGAAGACGGCCTGCGCATCAGTGCCGCCAGCCTTTCACATCTGCATTAATGCCATTATCAATAACCGCCCTTCGCCGGGCGGGTATTCCTGCTAAGACTCTGTTGCAAAAGAACCGGCGCCCTGCTTCACCTCCGCGTAAATTCAGTGCTATACCTCTTTATCTCTTTTTTACAGATGAGGAAGTTCCATGCCCATGCAATGCCTGATCCTGGATGATTATCAAAACGTCGCACTGTCTCTGGCCGGCTGGCAGGCACTCGCGCCGCAGGTGGAATGCCGCGCGCTGACGGAGCATATCAGTGATGAAGACCAGCTGGTCGCGCAGTTACAGGACGCAGAGATTGTGGTGATCATGCGCGAACGCACGCCATTCAGCGCAGCGCTATTTGCCCGTCTGCCAAAGCTACGACTGCTGATCACCTCGGGAATGCGCAACGCGTCGGTCGATCTGGCCGCCGCCCGTGAAAATGGCGTGACGGTTTGCGGCACGGGTAGCGGTTCGACGGCGCCGGTTGAGCTGACCTGGGCGCTGATCCTCGGGCTGGCGCGGCATCTGGTGACGGAAAATAACGCACTGCGCCACAACGGGCCGTGGCAAAGCACGGTCGGCACCGGGCTGAGCGGCAAACGTCTCGGCCTGCTGGGATTGGGTAAAATCGGGCAGAAAGTAGCGCTGATTGCGCAGGCATTCGGGATGGAAGTCAGCGCCTGGAGCCAGAACCTGACCGCCGAACGCGCCGCTGAGCATGGCGTGGAACTGGCGGCATCGAAAGAAGCCTTGCTGAAAACCAGCGATGTGGTGTCAGTGCATCTGGTCCTGAGTGAGCGCACGCGCGGGCTGCTCGGCGCACCGGAACTGGCGCTGATGAAACCCGACGCATTGCTGATCAATACCTCGCGCGCCGCGATTGTCGATCAGCCTGCCCTGCTGCACGCCCTGCAAACCGGGCA
Organism: Rahnella sp. BCC 1045; assembly: GCF_019049615.1. Taxonomy (NCBI): domain Bacteria; kingdom Pseudomonadati; phylum Pseudomonadota; class Gammaproteobacteria; order Enterobacterales; family Yersiniaceae; genus Rahnella; species Rahnella sp. BCC 1045. The sequence continues at coordinate 21,298 of NZ_JAFMOZ010000083.1, forward strand.
GATAGCCGGTGCCGGGCTGGACGTTTTCGAAACAGAACCGCTGCCGCCTGGCGATCCTTTCAGAGTGCTGCCCAACGTGCTGGCGACGCCACATTTGGGCTATGTTTCCGACGGCAACTATCAGGCATATTTCCGTGAAGCCGTCGAAGACATTCAGGCATTTCTCGCCGGAAACCCGGTGCGGACGCTGAGCTAATCCGGATTTCAGGCAAAAAAAAACCGGGCATAAACCCGGTTTTTCTCTTTAAGCGGCAACGAAATTATTTGGTTTCGTTGGCTTTGATTTCGCCCAGTGCTTTCAGCTTTTTGGACATTTCACGACGTTCTTTCGACAGGTCAGCATTTCGGATGATGTAGTCATCAACGCGATCTTCATAGTCGCCGCGCATGTTAGCAATGATCGCCTGAATTTCTTCGATGCTCATGCCTGGTTTGATGTAATCACTCAGGTTGTCGAGCAGCAGAACGCGTTTCTGGTTGTCACGGATTTTCTTTTCGTTATCAGCGATTTCGCGTTGTAATTTGTTTTTACGACGGAAAACACGCACAAACTCCAGAACGTCCTGGAAACTCGGCTTATTGATATTGTCCATTTTAACACCTTCGATTAAGTTACACAGATTCAGTGACTGATTTGCCGCAACCCGATTTGACGCTACAGGAATAGCTAGCGTAGCAAAAATCGGGCAGTACGCTCAGATAATCGTCCAATGGCCCCATCTTACCCGTTTTAGGCCACAGACAAAAATCCCTTCATGCTTTCGTTGTTTTACCGCTGATATTTTGAGCTTCTTCTTTTTGCATCACCATGGTGATCAGGTCGCCCATTGAGCGCAACTGCTCCGCCACCTGCGTGCTCAGCCAGACGTAACCGTAGACCTGTGCTTCCAGGTGATTCGCGGCATTCATCTCGGTAAGCAGCGCTTTCAGCTCTTCAGCAGATTCATTCAGCTCATGGCTGATTGCCACTTCATCGCCCCGCGTGCCGTTAAGCAACATCAGGCTGAGTTTCTCCAGCGTGCTGAGCATCAGCAATTGCGCGCTGCGCAGCGTGCGGGCATTGAGCATCAGATAATGGCTTTCGCGCGAACTCCAGTAAGCATCGGCCAGCAGTTCCAGCGTACACAACAGGTTACGGCTGAGCGTCTGGATGGCGTCAAACGCCTCGCGCGGCACATGAGATTCTTTGCTGGCGGGCGCAAACAGCGAACGCATTTTGACCATCTGGCTCATGGTACTTTTCATTTTGCCGTGCAGATGCGGACGTTCCAGCATGTTCGGCGACAGCCACGCGCTGTAGAGTTTATTGAGCGACATCAGATAATCGGCCATCTGCATGCGCCAGTGAATAAACGCGCGCTGCGGATAAATGCTGGCAAACAGCAGAGCCAGCAGGGAACCGAAAATCACGTCTCCGGAACGCCACAGCGCCATCTCCATGTCGCCCGGCCCTGCGCCGCACACCACCGCCAGCGTGATGCCGATCAGCAGCGCCATGTAGGGCCGTTTGCCGAGCGTCAGATATCCGCTGACAAACATGACAACGCCGCACCAGACCAGCATCACCGGCAGCGAATACAGCTCAAGCCACAGCGCGATTAGGCCGGAAACGGAGCCAAGCACTGTACCGGTAATGCGTTCCAGCACGCGCTGAACTACATTTCCCCAGAACGAAATCGGCCCCATGACCACCACCAGCGTGATCAGCGGCCAGGTGCCTTCCGGGATTTCAGTCAGACGGACGATCAGGAATGTCAGAATAAACGCCACCGCGATGCGCAGCGCATGAGTAATACGGTAGTTACGGTAAATGACGTTATCCAGCGGAGAAATTTTCTTGTCGAGACGCACGTTTAGCCTGCCGTAAGGCGAAAATTCAAAGAAGGCGTTAAGTCTAGCTGAGTTACCGGAGGTGATCACCCTGCTTTAGTCAGGGTTTTGGCGGATTGATGCTGAATTTTTTATTTGAAAAGGCTCTGAGATTAAATGAGTACCAGGTAATAAGACACAGAACTTTAGCTGTGCGTGTCAATTTTATTAATATCTATAATCATAAATAAAGCTAATCCCCAACTATTTTTTAGT
>NZ_JAFMOZ010000082.1:0-22317 GCF_019049615.1 Rahnella sp. BCC 1045
AAATTAATTTTGATTTAAATACTTTTACGGATGTTTTTGGGGATTGTATGAACTTCAACAAAATGAAAAAAAACGCGCTGGCGCTGTTAATTGCCAGCGTTCCTGTTTTATTGCCTGTCAGGGAAAGTCTGGCTGAAACGCTTTCCGGAGAAAATAGCGTTAAATACCCTGATCAAAGTAGTGATAATACAAATCTGCAAAAAGATGACACCATTGAAGTTAACGGAAGCTCTTACAGCGAACCTTCGGGATATATTCCCGGCTATGCCGACGTGGGGGCTTATCAGGGACGCGATATGATGGATGTTCCCGCCTCAGTCAGCGTCGTTTCCAAAGATATTATTCAGGCGCAGCAGGGCACGGGCTTATTTGACGCTTTGCGAAATGTGGCGGGTATTGTTCGCCAGCAACAAAGCGGAATTGCTTACGACCAGCTTTCCGTTCGCGGTATTAATCTGGATAACCGCTCAAGTTATATGTTTAACGGCGTTCTGCCTTTTGATAATAACCTGCCGATTCCGATGGAAGATAAGGAGCGGATGGAAGTGCTGAAAGGCGCATCGGCACTTTATTATGGCTTTGTCGCGCCCGGTGGCGTGGTGAATATGGTGACCAAACGGGCGGGGCAGCAGCCTGTCAGAACGGTGACGTTTTCGACCGATGATAATGGCTCGTCCCTCGCGCACGTCGATCTGGCTGACCGCTTTGGTGAAGAGAAAAATTTTGGCGTCCGCATCAATGCCGTCACCAATAATATCCATACGCCGATAGACGGCGATAATGGTAACCGCCGGATGTTCAGCGCAGCATTGGACTGGCAGGCGACGGATCGGCTTTTGCTCAAATATGACTATGAGTCAATCCGCGCACGTATTACTGAGCAGGCGGCAATCGCCACGCCGACCGCCGTTAATGGCGTCATGACCATTCCTTCAATACCTGATCCGAAAAAGCTGTTATCGATGAAAGGGAAAGACACGCATTCCTCGGCAGAAACGCACTTACTTCAGGCTGAATATGCCCTGACCGATAACTGGACGGGTAAAGTCAGCGCCGGGCAATCGCGTACCAAGCGTGACCGCTGGTTGTGGGTCTTTGATAATTACAATGCGCAGACCGGCGAGGGAACGGTTTATGGTGCCGATCAGCCTGGCCAGGATTATCTGAACCAGAACGTCCGGGCGGAAATTAAAGGCACGTTTGATACCGGTTCCGTTGAGCATGAATTGTTATTTGGCGGCAGTCAGAACCGTCTTTACCAGCCGAGTTTTGAAACCTACATGTATTCTGCTGCGCAGAATATGTATGACCCGGTGACCATTACATCGCTGACGCGTGCGGCTAAAAACAGTAAAAAAACGCTGACTGACCGCAGCTTTAAAGAACAGACTATCCGCGACGGCGGCCTGTTCCTGCAAGATTGGATCACGCTCAACGATCAGTGGCAGGTGACCGGCGCTGTGCGTTACGGGCGCTATACCAGCCAGCAGCTTGATGCGGCTTCCGAAGATGTTCACGCGGTTACGCCAGCCGTCAGCGTGCTTTATAAAGTCACGCCGGATATCAGCCTGTACGCCAGTTATGTGGAAGGTCTGGAATCGGCGGGAACGGCACCATCAACCGCCGCTAACGCCGGAGAATCCCTGAAAGCGGCGGTCAGCAAACAGAAAGAAGTGGGGATCCGCACACGGGTTTACGGTGAACTTTATGCGTCGGCGGCTTATTTCGAGCTGAAACAACCGTCTGCCAGTACCGGCGATGATCTGATTTATTCCCTTAACGGCGAAGCACGATTTCGCGGCGGGGAATTCTCGCTTCAGGGCGACGTCACGGAAAATACGTCGGTGATGGGTTCTGTCATGTTGCTGAGTGCGGAAGTCACCTCAACCACCAATGAAAAGCTGCTGGGGAAAACGCCGGAAAATACGCCGAAAAAAGTGGCGAACATCTTTATCAACCACAAGCTGGATTTCATTGACGGTCTGGCGGTTAATGGTGGCGCGTATTATGTCGGCTCACGGCCGGTGAATGCCCAGAATCAGGCGTTTGTGGCGGGCTATACGACGTACAATCTGGGCGCGAGTTACACCACTAAACTGGCGGGAACCAGGGCCACATTCCAGGCCACCGTGAATAATGTCACCGACAAACGTTACTGGAGCGCGGCAGGCAGTGGCCAGCTGGCGGTCGGGATGCCAAGAACGTTACTTCTTTCCTCAACGTTCGAATTTTAACTTCGCAGGCAATTCCGGGCGGGCGGCAAATAAGCTGCCCGTAATCTCCCTCACGATAAATTCTGCACGTCTGATTTAGCTTTTCGACTTTTTATCCTAAATTACCTGCTTATTCGCTGACCCGTTTTATTTAAGCCTAAAAAACCCCGATGTTCGGCCCATTAAAACCGGTGCTTTCAGTAGCTCTGTGATATCCAACTCGACTACTATAAATAAAAATCAATCATTGAGTCTTCTCGGGTATGGCATATTTTTCTACAGATGAAAGTCTCGTTCGTGAGCGTTCTGATCGTTTCTTACGACGAATGTACTTAATGCGCATACTTGGCACTTTTCTCTGTTTTTTCCCCATTGCCTCGGTGCTTTTAGAACGCGAAGCTTCCTGGATCCCGATGGGTTTTCTGGTGCTGAACGCGTTTGTCTGGCCGCACGTTGCAATGCTGATTTCCCGCCGTTCCAGGCATCCTAATCAGGCTGAATTCAGAAACCTGGCGTTCGACGCCATTGCCGGTGGCGCATGGGTCGCGCTGATGGGCGTGTGTCCGCTGCCATCTGCGATCATTACGTCTATTCTGGTTGCCGACCGGTTTTCTGCCGGTGGCTGGCAATTACTGCGCCGTGCTGCGCTGTTTTACTGCGCCGGATTTATCCTGTGCTGGCCGCTTTCCGGAATGAGCCTCTATACCGAAGTGAGCGACCGGACGTTATGGCTGACGCTGCCGCTTTCCACGATTTACATTATTGCGTTCAGCGCCGCCAATTATTCGATTTCCCGCAAACTGCGCGATAAGCAGCACGAACTGGAAAAATCGGCGCTGATGGATCCCTTTCTTGGCCTGCCTAACCGGCGTTTGCTCGATCGCCGCCTGATGCTGGAATTTGAACGTTCAAAGCAGGATCTGGCCTGCCTGATGGTGCTGGGCGTCGATGATTTGAAAATGGTGAATGACCTGTTCGGACGCGAAGCGGGCGATTATGTTTTACGATCGGTATCAACTATTTTGCGTAAGGAAACGGCTGAGCACGATTTTCCAGCCATACTGGGCGGTGACGAATTTGTGGTAATACTGCCGGGCATTTCCGAAGAAGAAGCGTATGCGGTCGGATACCGGTTGTTGCTGAAAACCTCGGAAATTCGTCTGTCGCAGGATTCTGGTTTTCAGTGCTCGATGAGCATTGGCGTGGCGACATCCAGAAATCATGAGAATTACAATCAGTGGCTGGCCGCCGCCGAACGGGCATTGATAAGCGTGAAAAAGAATGGAAAAAACAGTATTGGCAGCGCGGGCAGGGCTTAGGCCGTTGTTCATCTACACTGAATAGAATGGAAGATGTCTCGGGATAAATAATGAAAAATATCAAAATAATGATGGTAGCAGCGGTGGCAGCAGCAACTTTATTGGCAGGATGCTCATCGATTGATGAACCCGTTGGCGCGGAAGTCTACCGGCCTGCAAACTTTGATGCGTCTTTTGTACAGGGGCAGGCAAGCTATGAGTCTTCCGTGTTTTCCATTCTGGAACGTCAGCGCCGCGCGGATACCTATAAAAAGATCTTCGATTTTTGTACAGGGAAATTCCAGACGCTGGGTGAAAGCAATGACGGCGACCGGGTACACATAAGATTTGCCTGTCTGCCGAAACCGGCGACGCAAAGCACGTATTCAAATCAAAACACTTACTCAATTCAACAAAAATCCCCGTCGCTGTACTGAGGCCGGCTGTGTAAAACGGATGCAGCGACCGGCGGGAAACGGAGTCAACGATGAGCAAGGAAAGACCCGACTTTATCGCCAACTGGCGTGAGCTCGAAGGCCCGGACGACAGCAGTTATCCGGGTGATGATGAACTGATGTCGATTGGTGCACCGCTCGGCAAAGCGCTGGGGCTGACGCGTATCGGCATTCATCACGAACGTCTGCTGCCGGGGCGACGTACCTGTTACGCGCATGCTGAAAGTTCTGAAGATGAGTTTGTTTATGTGCTGGAAGGCCAGCCTGACGCGTGGATAAATGGCCACCTGCACAGGCTTAAACCTGGCGACGCGGTGGCGTTTCCCCACGGCACCGGCATCTGCCATACGTTCATCAATAACAGTGAAGAAGAAGTACGTTTGCTGGTCGTTGGCGAAGCGAATAAGCCGGAAAACCGCATTCATTATCCGCTCAATCAGGAATATGAAGCAACGCGTAAAGACCGCTGGCTGGATGTGCCTGAACAGGAACTGGGTAGCCACGACGGTTTTTCAGATTCGAGAAGAGAAGCCAACAAAAAGCCGGTGTAAAAACCGGCTTTTTTGGATTCATTCATAAAATTGAAGATGCGCTTACTGGATACCCAGTGACTGCCAGCGTTGCTGACAATACGGCATCATGCGATGAATTTTCAGGCTTTGCGCCTGGTGGCGGTTCAGGGAATAACCCTCCGGCGTAATCTCTAAAGTGTCGCCGGTTTGCAGTGTAAAGTCGTTATCGACAGACAGGATCAGCTTCAGGTTTTTGAATGCCTGAATGCAGATATATTTCAGTCCGGTCTGTGGGATACTCAGGATATCTATGATTTTCCATTCCATATTCTCGCTCCTTTCCTGTTGCTGCCTGATTTCTGTGTCCCCTTTTCTACCTCAGATCCACGTCATTTTTTGTCATCACAAGGTAATGATTTCTTTATAGGCGTTCAGATAATTTGAATGCTTGAACTGACTCACAAAAAGAAGGCAAGAGAACCCTTCGGGATCGCATATTCGGATTTTTCGGAAAGATGGTGAATCATCTGTGTTTGAAAAACGCTTGAAATGACGTGAGCAAAACAGTTATCTAAACCCCAAGTCTGACTTTTAATTTATTTCTCAGGACGGGAAGGACGCAACAATATGACCACAGATTCACGCGAATCAGATTTACGCAAAACAGTGTCAGAAATCGGGCAGGACGAATTTATCTGGCTGGAAGGATTGCGCAATGAAAAAGCGCTGGCCTGGGCACATGAGCAAAATTCGGTCACACTTTCTGCTTTCACGCACGGAAAAGATTTTGACCCGATCCGCGAAAAAGTGCTTCAGGGGCTGAATTCCCCCGAGCAAATTCCGGGTGTCTGGAAATGCGATAACGACTGGTACAACTTCTGGCAGGATGCGAAAAATCCAAAAGGATTACTGCGCAAAACCACGCTCGATGAATTCCGCAAAGCCGAACCGCGCTGGGAAACGGTGCTCGACGTCGATGCGCTGGGTAAAGCCGAAAATATTGAATGGGTTTTCTCGGGCTTCTTGAACCTGAAACCGGGCTTTGAGCGCGCTTTCGTTGTGCTTTCTCCGGACGGCGGCGATGCCTGCGAAGTCCGCGAATTTGATTTGAAAACCAAAGAATTTGTCACCGGCGGTTTTTATCTGCCGGTAGCCAAAAGCCGCATCAGCTGGATTGATGTCGACCATATGTTTGTCGCCACCGATTTTGGCGAAGGTTCGATGACCGATTCCGGCTATCCGCGTATCGTGAAAATCTGGCAACGCGGAACGCCGCTCAGCGAAGCGGTGACGGTTTACAGCGCCGGGCAAAAAGACATGATGGCTGCGGGTTATCAGGGATCTGACGGGGACATTAAACGCAATTACGTGGTGCGGGTTATCGACTTCTATCATCGCGAAGTTTTTCTGGTGGACGAGACCCGCTCGCTGGTCAAAATCGACATTCCGGACGATGCCAAATTCACCACCTGGCAGGAATGGATCCTTATCGAACCGTCCAGCGAATGGCAGGTGAATGGCCAGCGCTGGCCGTCAGGTTCATTGCTGACGATGAATTTTGACGCCTTTATGGCAGGTGAGCGCACGCTGAAACCGCTGTTTGTTCCTGATACCGGTTCCGCGCTCAGCGGCGTGACGCAAACCCGCGATCAGCTCAACGGTTACTCACATACCCGTGATCACATCATTCTCAGCCTGACCCGTGATGTGGTAAATCGCCTTGAAGTGCTGACACCAAAGAATGGCGAATGGCAGCGTGAACCGTTCGGGCATGTGCCGGAGCTGAGTAAAATCAGCGCCTGGGGCGTGGATGATAAAACCAACGAATACTTCATGAGCGTCAGCGGTTTCCTGCAACCCGCCAGCCTCTCGCTGGGCAATCTGGACAACGGCGCTAACGCCGAAGCCGAATTGCTGAAACAGGATCCGTCGCATTTTGACGCCTCCCGCTATCAGGTCAGCCAGCACTTTGCGCAATCTGACGACGGGACGCGCGTGCCTTATTTCGTGATCAGCCGCAAAAATGTGGTTTATGATGGCAAAAATCCGACGCTGTTATACGGTTATGGCGGTTTTGAAGTGTCGCTGGAGCCGTATTATCTGGGCGTGAGCGGCGTGTCGTGGCTTGATCGCGGCGGTGTTTTCGTGGTCGCGAATATCCGTGGCGGTGGCGAGTACGGGCCTGAGTGGCATAAAGCCGCGCTGAAAGAAAAGCGCCTGCGTGCGTATGAAGATTTTGCTTCAGTGGCGAAGGCGCTGATTGCCAGCAAAATCACGTCACCGGCGCATCTGGCGGCGCAGGGCGGCAGTAACGGAGGCCTGCTGGTGGGCAATATGCTGACACGCTATCCGGAACTGTTCGGCGCGATAGTCTGCGAAGTGCCTCTGCTGGATATGCAGCGCTACACGCAGATTTCCGCGGGGGCGTCGTGGATTGCCGAATACGGCGACCCGCAAAAGCCGGAAGAGTGGGCGTTTATCCGCGAATTCTCGCCATATCACAATATCGACCCGCAGAAAAAATATCCGCCGGTATTGTTCTCGACCGCGACCAGCGATGACCGCGTCGGGCCGGATCATGCACGAAAAATGGCCGCGAAGATGCAGGCACTGGGTATTCCTGACGTGTATTTCTACGAGAACACCGAGGGCGGGCACAGCGCGGCGGCGGACAAAACGCAGTCGGCATTTAAACGTGCTCTGGTGAGCGAGTTCCTGCTGCATTTCATCGGGCGTAAACCGTAACTTCCGCGCACGGCGTTACATGACTGGGCGGGGAAAATTTCCCACTCAGTCATATTTCGACATGTTTTATCAGGCTTTTTCCCTTCCAAAAGCGTTGCCTCGCCCTTCATTCCTTGTTTATTATTTTCGCTTCATTTGATAACAATTATCAAAATCATTTCTTATTCATTCTCATTTTCGGGGATTTGCATGTTAAAGAATACCGCTCGCGTGCTGTCTGTCGCAGGTCTGATGGCCGCTTCATTTTCCGCTTTTGCTACCACCTATCCGCTAACTGTTACCGATCTTAGCGGGCAGAAAGTGACGCTCGACAAAGCCCCGCAGCGCATCATCTTGCAGGATGGCCGCGATATTCTTGCGCTTGCCGTGCTGGATAAAGCCGATCCGTTTAAGCGCGTCGTGGCGTGGAACAATCTGCTGAAGACCACCGACAGCGGCACCTGGGACATGCTGAAAAGTAAATGGCCTGAGTCGTCCAAAATCCTGGATATGGGATTCACGGACAAAGGGCAGGTTGATCTGGAAACCGTGATTTCCAAAAAACCTGACCTGATGATTGCGCAGGTACGTGCGAAGAATTCTCTGGCACAGGCGGGTGTTCTGGATAAACTTGCCGCGCTGCACATCCCGGTTGTTTTCGTTGACTACGAAGCGGATCCGGCGAAAGACACGGCACCGAGCATTGAGCTGCTGGGTAAAATTGTGAATAAGGAAGACAATGCCCGCGCGTACACCGCGTTCTATAACGAGCACTTCCAGAGCATTCAGAAAGCCGTTGCTGCTATTAAAAACAGACCAAACGTGTTCATCGAGCCGATTGCCGGTCGCGATGATTCCTGCTGCTTTACTCACGGCGACGCGGGCTGGGGCAAACTGATTCAGGCGGTAGACGCCAATAATATCGGCACCAAATTGCTGCCGGGCGCATCAGGCACGGTTTCTCTGGAGCAGGTGATCAGCATGAAGCCGGATGTTTACATCATGACCGGTTCCGCGCGCCCGAGTAAAAACGGTTCCGTGACCCACATTCTGCCGTTCGGTTATGGCGCGAATGAGGCCAGCATCGACAAGGAAGCGAAAGTTCTGCTTTCCCGCACCGGTGTGGCGCAGATCCCGGCGGTCAGCAGCCAGCACGTTTACGGCGTTTACCACCAGTTCTACAACCACCCGTACAATATCGTCGGGATGGAATATCTGGCGAAATTCATTTATCCGGAACAGTTTAAAAATCTGGATCCGGCAAAAACCTACCACGACCTGGTGCGTAACTACACCAATCTGCCGGATCAGGATTTCATTCTGGGCTGGTCACCGAAGAAATAAGTCTTTGAGCCTCCCCGCCTGTGGTCTCGCAGGCGGGTTTTCAACCCCGTCACGGCGCTTCTGCACAAACTTTACCTCCGTCACATTTGTTGACACTCCGTTAATTCATACAAAAATATAACTGTATTACTGTATCTGCATAACGCCGACTGGCGTAGTACGACACATCAACAAGGTGAATTTATGCAATCTGAAGAACAGCGTTTAATTGACGGGCTTTTTAGTCGTTTACAACAGGCTGAGTCCAATACGGCACCGCGCGATGCGGAAGCTGAACGTGTGATTCAGGCCCATATCCGCCAGCAACCGTCAGCCCCTTATTACATGGCGCAGGCGATGATTATTCAGGAAGCGGCGCTGACCAAGCTGAATGCTCAGGTGAAGGAACTGCAACGGCAAAACGAACAGTTGCAACAGCAGGCACAGAACGCGAAACCGCAAAGTACCGGTTTCCTCGCCGGGCTGTTTGGCGGTGGTTCGGCACAGCCTGAACCCGCGCGTCAGTCTTCACAAGGCAGCCAGCCAATCCCGGGTACGCAAGCCTGGGGCGCACAGCCTCAGCAGCAACAATACGCGCCACAACAGCAGGCTCCGGCTCAGGCCGCGCCACAGGCACCGGGCTTTCTGGGCAGCGCATTGCGGACTGCCGCCGGTGTTGCGGGTGGGGTTGTGCTGGCAGATATGCTGACCGGAATGTTCCATCACAGTCAGCCGCAGGAAATCGTCAATATCATTGAAGAGCCGCCCGTGCAGGATCTGAATCCTGCCGACAGCAGTTTCCTCGACAACTCACAGGGTTTCGACAGCAATATACCGTCCTGGGAAGATGCCTCGTTGCGTAACGATAATTCGGATTTAGGGTTTGGTTCTGACGACTTTGATTCCGACGATTATAGCAACGACGATGATTCGTTTTTCTAACCGCTTGATGTCAGAAGGCTATTAAAGGCCGTTCTGACAGCAGAAAACGGCGGCAGAAAGTGAAGAGTGAGAGCTTTATCGCTTATTGCCATCAGAATTCTGGACAAAAGTTAAATCTGTTGCTGTACTGTATTTGACACACGTTTTGTGTCCAACATTCACGTAAAGGTAAGTTTGATGTCTAAGATTAAAGGTAGCGTTAAGTGGTTCAATGAATCTAAAGGTTTTGGTTTCATTACCCCTGAAGATGGCAGCAAAGATGTTTTCGTTCATTTCTCTGCTATTTCCAGCAATGGTTTCAAGACCCTTGCTGAAGGCCAACGCGTAGAGTTCGAAATCACCAATGGTGCCAAAGGCCCGTCGGCTGCTAACGTTATCGCTATCTGACTTTAGCCGATTTCTTAAAAAACCCGCCGAAGCGGGTTTTTTTTTGCCTGGACATTAGTGCGTATAACGGTAAACCCTTACGCGGTTTTGCGCACCAGCGTCACGAACATCAAAATAGCGATCGCGTAACAGCCTAAAATCGTCAGGCCCATGGACAACGCAGGCATGCTGCCAAAACCGGTGACCGGTACGGCAATCGCACCCAGCGCAAACATACACACGCCAAGCAGCGCCGACGCGCTCCCCGCATTTTTCCCCTGACTTTGCATCGCCAGCGACCCGGCGTTCGGCCCGATAATCCCTATCACCATCACCGAGAAGAACAGCGGAATCAGCAGCGTCACCAGCGGCGCATTCAGGCTGGCAGCCATCACCAGCGCAACAGATGCCACGGCCGCTATCACTAACCCGGCTTTAACGAGCGCCATTTCACCGAAACGGCGGCTGAGGCGCGTGGAAACCTGCGCAGAAATCACCAGCCCGATACCGTTAATGGCAAAACACAGGCTGAACATCTGCGGGCTAAGATGGTAAATCTGTTGCAGTACGAAAGGCGAAGCGCCGATGTAGGCGAACATCCCCGCCATGATAAAACCTTGCGTCAGGCACAACCCCATAAACGGACGGTGTCCCAGCAGGCTGAAAACGGAACCGAGCATGCTGAAAATACCGCCTTGCGCACGGCGTTCCGGCTGCAAGGTTTCATGCAGTTTCAGGGATGAGAAGCTGAACAGCAGGATGGCAATAAAGGCCAGCACAGCGAAAATTCCCCGCCAGTTCATCCAGCTGAGCATGGCGCCACCCAGCACCGGCGCGATAATCGGCGCCAGTCCGTTTACCAGCATCAGCAGCGCGAAGAACCGTGTGAGTTCATGGCCGTTATACAAATCTCTGGCGACGGCGCGTGAAAGCACAGCGCCGCCTGCGCCCGCAATGCCCTGTAACAGACGGGCGACAATCAGCTGATTGATGTCCTGCGCGACGGCGCACCAGACCGATGCCGCGAGCAGTAACGCCAGAGACCACAGCAAAGGGCGCATGCGGCCATAACGATCGCTGAGCGGGCCAAATAATAGCTGGCCGAAACCGAGGCCGAGTAAACCCGCGGTCAGGCTCAGCTGAGCGCTGGCGGTGGAAGTGTTGAGATCGCCGGCCATTTCAGGCAATGCAGGCAAATATAAATCTGTACATAGCGGGCCGAGGGCGGCAAGCGAGCCGAGAACCAGGGCATAACCGAGGCGTTTTTCTTGCAGATGAGCGCTCATGGTAAAAGTTTATTCCAGTTTGCTGGTGGTTAAATCCGTGTCAAAGAGATCCTGGAAGTAGCGATTGTATAAAGCTTCCAGATGCTCTGCGTCGGCGTGAACGGTAGTCATACGTCGGAATGCGGTGCCTTCACAGATCACCGCCAGAGATTCGACTTTTGCCGTCATTTCAGCCTCTGAAAATTGCGGGAAAGTTGCACTGAGAAGGGATTTTGCTTCGCTGAACAGTTGTTTTTCTGAATCGCGCCAGATTTTTTCCACGATAGGATTGCGGGTCGCTTCTGCGGCAACCTCAAGCATCAGCGCGTGGTCAATCTCTGCCTGTTCTTTTTGTTCGATACACTGATCCTCTTTATAAGGCGCGCTTAAATTGCCAATCCGGCGGTGTGCCAGGTTATGAGCAACCTGCTGCAAGTTATGCGCGTTGCCGGTCATCAGGCGGATTTTCTTCATCACGATGCGACGAACAATTTCTTCGATGATGGCGTCTTTATTGGCGAAATACCGGTAGATCTGCCCCACACTGAGCTGCGACGTTTTGGCGATTTCGGCCATGCCTGCACCATGAAAACCGTGTTTGCGAAAACACAGCCGGGCGGCGGCAATGATCTGGTCGCGTCGCGCACTGATGCGCGCGTCTTTACTGCAAAGTTGTGGGTGAAGCATGGATACCTGGCACCTCTGTTGAAAATGAGTGTGAACGATCATTCTCAATTATAGGCAATAAGGAGGAACAGGTAAATATTTGTATTATGAAGGGAATGAAAAGTGACGCTTCGTATCAGTGTGTTTTCACGGATTCAGAAAGGCCGACGGCGCATCCATCAGGAATGCGCCGTCGGCGGAAAAGGGTGTACTACGGGCGCGCAGGGCGCATCTGTCTAACTAAAATATGCCTGTAAAAAAGCCACTACAGTAAGAATACAGAGGGCAACAACCAGAAATTCAGAAGACGTTTTTGGAACAGAAAACATGGCATACCTCAATTTATAAACCTGAGCTGGTTTTGCCATTATCTGCAGATAACATGAAGGAAACATTAAGAAACGCAGAGAAGAGGTGAAGCTATGTCACAAATTTGTTACAGCGATGCCCGTTGTCATAAAAAAGGCATCGCCGGAAGGTAGGATCAGTGCGACGTGTACCAGCTGACCAGCATGAAGCCGAGCAACGTCAGGGCAATCGAGCCGAAAAGATTAAGCGCGATATTGAGCAGGGCATCGCCAAAACGGCCCATTTGCAACAGCGTAACAACTTCCAGGGAAAACGTGGAAAAGGTGGTCAGCCCGCCGCAGAAACCGGTCGTAATGAGCGCTTTAACCACCGGATCGACGCTGTTCATGCGGCCAAAAATCGCGATGGCCAGGCCAATAATAAATGCGCCGATGAGATTGACGGCCAGTGTACCGAGAGGCACCACAGGCGTGATCACATTCATTTTGAGCCCGAGATACCAGCGAGCGACACTACCAACCGCACCACCAATCAACACAGCAAGAAAGGTACTGAACATAAAAAAAACCTTAAAAAAAAGTGAAATTCAGAAAGGCCCGGGCACGACGCTACGAACCTCTCACGAGATTGCGTAGACATCATCAGCCGGTAAAGGCGGTTTGGGAGGAATGTCATCTCCATATTGCAGGCAGTAAGTTTACCGTGTGTGATAGCAATTGTGTAGCCGCGAATGAGAAACAGATTTTAACAAGGAAATAGTCATGTTAATCAGAGAAGGTGATGTAAACGACGCACAGGTTCTGGCGGGATTACTCGGCGATTTGGATTATCCCAATACGCCGGAAGCGATCGCTGAGCGGATTGTCGTAATGGCCGCCAATCCGGACAGCCGTTTGCTGGTAGCCGAGAGCGAAGGGCGCGCCGTCGGTTTTATTTCGCTGCATTTTATCCCGCAAATCGCCCTCGCCGGTGAATTCTGCCGGATCAGTTATTTGTGCGTGAGCAGTGAATCGCGTGGCGAAGGTATCGGGCAACAATTGCTCGATGAGGCTGAAAGGCTGGCCGGCGACCGTGGCTGTGACCGGATGGAAGTTCACAGCCATACGCGTCGTGTCCGCGCGCACGTGTTTTATGCCCGCGCGGAATATGAAGAATCGCCTAAGTATCTGATGAAAAAGCTGACGCCCCGCTGACCATCATGCGCCCAGCGCCAGAACGATGGCGTCGGCAATCAGGTCCACTTTCTCAGGTTTAATCTGGCTGGTGCTGATACGGATAAACTGCCCCGGCCCAATGCGGCTGCGCTCGCCGGGCAGAACAGCAATGCCGCGTGCCGCCAGCGTGACCAGCGCAAACTGTTCCGACGGAACGGGGATCCACATTGCCAGCCCGTCGCGTTCCGGGATATTTACTCCGCGAATGCGCAGCGCGTCAGACATCGCTTTGCGGCGCTGAGCGTAAACCGCTTTCGCATGGGCAATGCTTTCCTGCGTTTTAGAATCCTTGATCAGCCACGCCAGAGCTTCCTGCAAAATTCGGCTCGACCATCCCGCTCCGAAGTTCCGGAATGATTTGATTTGTTTGATCAAATCCGTCGAACCGGAAATCACCGCCAGCCGTAAATCCGGCCCGTAAGCTTTGGAATACGAACGGACATGTACCGTGCGATCCGGCAATACGCTGCCCATGCTGACGGGCGCGTAGCGGGATAACTGCCCGATGCCGTCATCCTCAATAATCAGCGTATTGGTGTGGCGGAGAATTTCGGCCAGCTCCGCGTAACGCTCCGCATTCATGGCGTGGCCGCAGTGCGAATGGGTGCGCGGCTGGTAAATAAACGCGGACGGATTTTTGGACAACGCCAGACTCAGAGATTCCGGCGTCGGGCCGAACTCATCGCATTTTACCGGGATCACCTGCGCGCCGAGATTATCCAGCATATCGAGCAAACGCGTGGCGGTCGGGTCTTCAATCGCCACGACGGAACCTTGCATCAGCAGGGTTTGTAGCGTGAGGTTCATGCCGTCAAATCCGCCGTCGGCAGACATGAACGCCGGTGCGTCGTAAGGCCAGTCCTGACGTGCGGCTTCCAGCAGCGAAGGCGCGATGGCTTCGCGCTGATAGCTATTCAGGTTATCTGCGCCAACGCCGTGCTGCATGGCTTCTCGCAAATCAGGCAAAAGCGCCGGATCGGGCGATGACAGCGCGAGATCCGCAATAATATGCTCGCCAAAGTTACCGATTTTTTCAAACCTTGCCGGGCGGGGCGACAGCATGTCACCGCACACCCAGACGCCGTTGCGGCCTCGTCCGGCGATCACTTTTTGGCGCCGAAGCTGACCCCAGGCGGCAGATACCGTGGCCGGGCTGACGCCCAGCGCCTGCGCCAGTTCACGGACAGCGGGCAGATGCGTGCCGATCTCGATGACGCCGGACCGGATCATCGCCGCTGTTTCAATTGCAATGCCCCGCATCGAACGATCCTGTAATTGTGTCGCTAACCATTCTGCATCCAGCGTTTTTTCGAGGGGTTTATCTGCCATGTTTTTGCCTTTTGTTCAGTAACAAAGATTCTATTGTACATATTAATTTATGCCATTAGTATCAAACTTAGCCAACGGAGGCGATAAAATAATCACATTACGCTGAACATGATCTCCTTCGTAAAAGAATTTGGTGCGTTTCCGATAAGGTTTGTAAACGCACAGTTGTCTTTCTGCATATCAACCATGCTGACACTTAAGGGGATAGATGTGACGATTACCATCAGGCTGGCTGTTCGTGACTGGGATTATTTTACGCCGCTGGCGTTGGGCGACCTTAAACCTGAAGGGTTTAATCTCGAGATAGATCGCGTGGGAACGCTGGTGGATAACCTGGCGACCAGTGATAAATATGACGCAGGTGAAGTCTCTTTCAGCCGTTATGCGCAGGGGCGGGCTCGCGGTGAATCTGATCTGCTGGCAATCCCACACTTTCTGATGCGTGGTTTCCGCCAGCGCTGCATCATCACCCGTGAAGACAGCCCGCTGACCGAACTTTCTCAGCTGGCAGGCAAGCGCATTGGCCTGACCGGCTGGCAGGATTCCGGCAACACCTGGACCCGTACGCTGCTGGCGCTGGAAGGCGTCGGTATTGAAGACGCAAACTGGTACGTTGGACGTCTGACGGAATCGCATCCGGTTGTCGATCGTCTGGCCGGGTTTGGTCGCGAAGGGCGCATTGAAGCGGTGCCCGAAGAGCGCCCGATGATGGAACTGTTGCAGGAAGGCTGGCTGGACGCCGTATTCACGCCATTCATGCCTGACGGTTTCTTCAAGCCTGATTCCGGTTTCCGTCAGTTCCAGCCTGATTTCCGTGCGGCAGAGCTGGCCTATTTCAACCGCGTGGGTTACATCCCCGGCATTCACCTGCTGGCGATTAAACCTGCCCTGGCCGAAGAACATCCGTGGCTGCCGCAGGCGCTGAGTGAAATCATCGACCGTTCTTATCAGGTCTGGATGGATAAACGCGCAAAATATGCTGATACCACACCGTGGTTGCTGGACGACTTGCGTCGTACGGTGGTTGATTTACCTGCGGACTGGAACGCAAACGGTTTCGCCGCCAATGAAAAAATGATCGACGATTTTGCACATGAATTGTATGCCCAGAAGCTGACGGCGCAGCGCCTCACACCGGCTGATTTGTTCCCTCAGTTCGCCGCACAAAAGTGACGGGAGAGTAAAAATGAAAGTTGCATTAGGTCAGTTTGCTGTTTCCCGCGAATGGGAAGCCAACGTTGAAACCTGCCTTTCGCTGATGGCGAAATCTCTGGATGCAGGCGTGGATTTACTGGTGCTGCCGGAAGGTATTCTGGCGCGCGACATCACCGATCCTGATCTGGTTCTGAAAGCCGCACAACCGCTGGATGGTCCGTTCGTCAGCCAGCTGGTGGCCGCCAGCCGCGGCAATCAGATGACGACCATGATGAGCGTTCATACGCCTGCACCCGATGGTCGCGCATGGAACGTACTGATTTCTATCAGGAATGGTGAAATCATTTCAGAATACCGTAAGCTGCATCTTTACGATGCGTTCTCCTCGCAGGAATCTAAAAACGTCACGCCGGGCAGCGATGTACCACCACTGGTTGAGGTTGCCGGGTTTAATGTCGGCCTGATGACCTGTTACGACGTGCGTTTCCCTGAGCTGGCGCGTCGTCTGGTACTTGATGGCGCGGACGTCCTGGTCTTGCCGGCTGCGTGGGTCAAAGGTCCGCTGAAAGAAATGCATTGGGAAGTGCTGGTCACAGCCCGTGCGCTGGAAAACACCACGTATATGGTCGCTGTCGGCGAATGCGGTGAACGTAATATCGGTAACAGTATGGTGGTCGATCCGCTGGGCGTGGCGATTGCCCGCGCGGCTGAAGCCCCTGCACTGGTTTTTGCTGAGCTGGACAAAGATCGTCTGGCGCATGCCCGTAAAGTATTGCCTGTGCTGGCGAACCGCCGCTTCGGTTTGCCGCAACTGCGCAATGACTGAACCTGACTGCAGCCGGTCCTCAACGGTTGCACCGTCCGGTGAATAAAGCCGTACCGAGCGCCTCACCAGGGAACTCGTTTTTCATAAGACTTAAACACGATCTGAGCCAGGGAAGGTTTTCATTATAAATACACAACATTCATAAACTCACAGACCGACTTTTTACACAGAGGAATAAGAAAATGATGGCAAAACAATTACGTCAGGCTGCTGCACTGACCGCTGCATTACTTTCCGTAACGTCCATGAATGCCTTTGCTGCTGAAACGGTGGCGATCCCGGCTCAGACGATGGATCCGGCAATTCACGCCAAATTACCTGCGGATATTCAAAAATCCGGTGTGATGACCTCTGTGAACAACGGCTCGTTTCCTCCGTACGAAATCGTGACCGGGGCGAATGGCCTGGATGGCGCGAGTGCGGATCTGGCGCATGCACTGGCAGAAGTGCTGGGTGTGAAAATTGAGCACGCTTCCGTAAGCGGTTTATCCGGCATCCTCAGCGGAATGGCTGCAGGGCGTTATCAGATGGGTATCGGCCCGATTGGTGATTACCCGGATCGTCAGGCGAAAAATGATTTTATTGATTTTGTGAAGGAGTTCGTGGTGTTCGGCGTGCGTAAAGGCAACCCGGAAAACATCAATTCTCTGGATGATACCTGCGGTAAACGCATCGCCGTCATGGCGGGCGGATCTGCCGAACAGGTGATCCGTAAGCAGTCTGAAGTGTGCGTGAAAGACGGTAAACCGGCGGTTACCGTGCAATCTTTCTCTGACCAGCCTACCTCGATTCTGGCCGTGCGTTCTAACCGTTCGGACGCGTTCTTCTCTTCTCAGGCACCGCTGACCTATTTCGTTGAGAAAGCGAATGGCCAGCTGGAACTGACCGGCACCGGCAAATCCAACGGTTTTGGCGATATTTTCCAGGGAACGGTGGTCGCGAAGGATTCTCCTGTACGTGACGCTATTCTGGCGGGATATCAGAAACTGTTCGATAACGGGACTTACGCCATCATCATGAAAAAATGGGGTCTGGAAGGCAACATGATCCAGGCGCCGGGGATCAATCTGGCAAAGGCACAACCTAAATGACTGATAAAACGTATAGTTCAAAGCCGGCAGTCAAGGACGACTATACGCAGGATCCACGACGTAACGTTGAATTCTCCCACGCGCCACGCAACATTGGCCGCTGGATTGCGTGGATTGTCGCGCTGCTGATTGCCGCCGATGTGATTTGGGCCGTTTCGCATAACCCGAATTTCGAATGGCATGTGGTCGCGCAGTGGTTCACAGAAGCGACGATCATCAAAGGCCTGGGCGTTACGCTCGGCCTGACCGTGGTGTCCATGTTGATCGGGGTGTTCATCGGCCTGATGCTGGCGATCGCCCGTTTGTCTGACAGCCTGTTGCTGCGCAAACTGGCCGGTTTATACATCTGGTTTTTCCGTGGCACACCGCTGCTGGTGCAGCTTTTATTCTGGTACAACATGTCGACGCTGTTCCCCCGCGTAGTGATCGGCATCCCGTTTGGGCCGGAATACATGAGCTGGAATACCAATGATCTGATCACCCCGCTGACGGCGGCGATTGCCGGTCTGGCGCTGAATGAAGCGGCGTATATGGCGGAAATCATTCGTGCCGGTTTGCTGTCGGTTGATAACGGTCAGGCCGAAACGGCGCAGGCCTTCGGGATGAGCCGTGGCCGTGCGCTGCGCCGGATTATCATTCCACAGGCGATGCGTTCGATTATTCCGCCAACAGGTAACCAGCTGATCAGTATGATCAAAGCGACATCGCTGGTCAGTGTGATCGCAATGGGCGATTTACTGTACTCGGTGCAAACCATTTACAACCGCACCTTTGAAGTGGTGCCGATGTTGATGGTGGCGGTGGTCTGGTATCTGCTGATCACCTCAGTGCTGAACCTCGGCCAGTCGGCGATTGAACGTTATTATTCCCGTGGCACACGCCGCACGGTGGCGAGCGCCAAGCGTCGTCAGGAAAATGCGGAAGAAAAAGGGGTTCCTGTTATGAATCCACCAGGCCTGGCCCGCAAGGAGGACTTATGAGTCAACTTTCTACCGACGCGCAGTCATCCGAAACGGCATCTCTGGTTGTAGCCCGTAATGTGCATAAAAGCTATGGCGATAACGAAGTGCTCAAAGGCATTGATCTGGATGTCAAACCCAGCGAGGTGGTGGTGATTTTGGGGCCTTCCGGGTCCGGGAAATCCACGTTCCTGCGTTGTATTAACCATCTGGAAGATATCGACCGTGGCTCAATCATGGTGGGTGGCGAGCAAATTGGTTACGAGCTGCGTGGCGACAGGTTGCATAAATTATCCGAACGGGCGATTGCGCGCCAGCGCCGTGATATCGGGATGGTATTCCAGCAATTTAACCTGTATCCGCACATGACCGTTTTGCAAAATATTATTGAAGCGCCGGTCGGTGTGCATAAGGAGAGCCGCCATGAGGCCGAAAAATATGCCCGTGAGTTGTTGCAGAAAGTCGGGCTGAGCGACAAAGCCGATGCTTATCCGCGTCATCTTTCCGGTGGTCAGCAGCAACGAGTAGCGATTGCCCGCGCGCTGGCGGTGAAACCGAAACTGATGTTGTTTGATGAGCCGACATCGGCGCTCGACCCTGAACTGGTGGGTGAAGTGCTGGCGACGATGCGTGATCTGGCGCAGCAAGGACTGACCATGATTGTGGTCACGCATGAGATTGGGTTTGCAAAAGAAGCGGCTGACCGGGTGGTCTTTATGGATCGCGGTTATGTAGTCGAGCAGGGTGCTGCGGATGAAGTGCTGGTCAATCCGCAGCATCCGCGTACTCAGGCGTTTCTCAGCCGCTTTATCTGACGTTTACAACAGGAAAACCAGACGGGCTGATACCGGGCGGAACCGGGCAAGATTAACTTGCCGTTTCCACCCGGTTCCGCCCGTTTTTTTTGGCTTCATACAATGCGTGGTCAGCGGCATTCAGCCAGTGTGTCGCGGTTTCCTGAACGTCATCACATTCAGCAATACCCGCGCTGATGTGGATTCTCAGGTCAGGATGTTGCGGAAACAGGCTGTTATCCAGCCGGCTTTGCAAACGTTCTATCGCGCGCCGGGCCTGTAGCTCCGTGCTGTGCGGCAAAATAGCGGCGAACTCATCACCCCCAAACCGGCCGATAATATCGGCGGCGCGCATCGTATGCTGTAGTTCCTGCGCCAGCAGAATAATGGCCTGATCACCGACGCTGTGCCCGTAATTGTCGTTGATGGCCTTAAAGTGATCGATGTCGATCAGCACCAGCGTGGTTTTATGCCGGTAGCGGCGGAAGCTTTCCAGCTCGGTGTTAAGCAGCGATTCCCAGTGGCGACGGTTGTACAGCCCGGTCAGTCCGTCGCGCACACTGATTTGCATGATGGCCTGTTTATGTTCGGCCAGTTTTCGGGATGTGCGGTAGGTGACGTTGCCGAGAAAAATCGGGTAAATCATGATCATTGGCAGGCAGAGATAAAGCTGGAACGGCGTGGTTTCGGGCATGAAGGGGATATCGGCGACAAGCAGTAGCGCAATGGCAACCGTGATTTGCGCGATAACGCACCGGAAGAATAACCGCTGGCCGCCTGCGGAGATATTATTCATGCCCATCATGGCAAATATGGTGGCAGAGGGCAGGGCGTTGAAGCCCATCACTGCAATCCATATGCCGCCGAAAATGGCGTCGGCCTTCAGGTTGTTGATTTCACTGTTAAACGGGCTTGCCGAACGCTTTGCTTTCCAGTAGGCAATGTGCGGCCAAATGAATCCGTTTAAAAACAGCAACAGCCAGAGCCAGACGGGCGTTGTGTGCTCAATCATCACCGAGCCGACACAAAAACTGCCCGTTCCCAGCCCGACGATGCGGGGCAAATAAGTCCTTTTGGCAAAACGTATTCCGGAATGATGAGTATCGTTAACCAGAGTCGTATGAAGCTTTTTCGGCATCGGTTCTCATTACAGGGTCAGTTAACCCGGGTTAATAATCTGGTCGAAATCAAATTTGAAGGTGTTTTACAGATTTTAAAAACTGAAAGACTTTATGAGCGTGCTATTCAAGCTCATAATAGCTTACTCTGGTCACAATGCGCACAGTTCTGGATCCGTTCTGTTACATTTTCGGGTTGTATTAACGTCGCGAATGGCCGTTAATAACGGCAAATTGTCACTGCTGTATTCCAGCACTCAGTGTAAAGAAGGTATGTATGGAAGGTCTAAGTATTACTAAATTGTTGGTGGTCGGCGTGCTGATCGTTCTGTTGTTCGGTACCAGCAAACTGCGCTCTCTGGGCGGTGACCTGGGTGCAGCACTGCGTGGCTTCAAGAAAGCCATGAATGATGATCCGGCGCCTGCTGAAAAAACCACTGCCGAAGAAAAACCAGCCGAGCGTGTCGAACACAAAGACTGAGTTTTTACGGAATTAATTCCGGTTACAAATTTCGGGCATTAAAAAAGGTTGTTCTTATGAACAACCTTTTTTGCGTTTTGGGCATCAAGAAGTAACGAGATATTACTTCACTTCTAACCCTTTGGCTTGCAGATCGGCGTGATAAGACGAACGCACGAACGGGCCACAGGCGGCGTGCGTGAAGCCCATTTCCATCGCCGCTTCTTTCATCTGGTCAAACTCTTCCGGGCTGACGTAACGCTGCACCGGCAGGTGGTGACGGCTGGGTTGCAGATACTGACCCAGCGTCAGCATGGTGACGCCGTGGCGGCGCAGGTCACGCATCACTTCGATGATTTCTTCGTTTGTCTCACCCAAACCGACCATCAGGCCTGATTTGGTTGGGATTTCCGGATGCGCTTCTTTGAAACGTTGCAGCAGCGTCAGTGACCATTCGTAGTTAGCGCCCGGACGAACCTGACGGTAAACGCGCGGCACGTTTTCCAGGTTGTGGTTAAACACATCCGGCGGGCTGGCGTTGAGAATATCCAGGGCGCGATCCATACGGCCACGGAAATCGGGTACCAGTGTCTCGATTTTGATGGTCGGGTTTTTAGCGCGGATCGCCGTGATACAGTCGGCAAAGTGCTGCGCGCCGCCGTCACGTAAATCATCACGGTCAACCGAGGTGATGACGACATAACGCAATCCCATATCCGCGATGGTTTGTGCCAGTTTTTGCGGCTCATTGGTATCCGGCGCGGTTGGACGACCGTGTGCCACGTCGCAGAACGGGCAGCGGCGGGTACAAATTGCGCCGAGGATCATGAAGGTCGCGGTGCCGTGGTTAAAGCACTCTGAAAGGTTTGGGCATGCGGCCTCTTCACAAACGGAGTGAAGGCCATTCTTGCGCAGTGCGGATTTAATGCCCTGAATTTTCGTTGAGTCCGCAGGCAACTTGATTTTCATCCATGCCGGCTTACGTAACATTTCCTGCCGGTCACTGACCACGGTTTTCACCGGGATTAACGCCATCTTATCTGCATCGCGGTATTTGACGCCGCGTTCCATCTGAATCGGTTTACTCATAATCTTGCAGCTTCCAGGTTCGTCTCTCGTAACTCGAGTTTTTTCAGGACATTCAATGAACTGGCTGATTCATCAAAAAAAGTAGAAATAATGCGGAAATTATATCATTGAAGCATCACCGGATTCAGCCTTTACACATAGCCTGAAGTGCTAAACGCTGCATTTTTTTAACCTGAAGAAGATTTTTTCCTGAAAAAACTATTCTTATT
>NZ_JAFMOZ010000081.1:0-21336 GCF_019049615.1 Rahnella sp. BCC 1045
CCCCAATGAGCTCAGTTAGCTCCTCCCCCCGCGAAGGGGGAGGCTGGGAGGGGGTTTTACACCGGGCAGGAGAACTGAAATATCGGTTTTTTAAACGACACGTCCCCCTTTCTGCGCTATGTTCTTCTCCTTTGCTGTATTTTTTCAGGAGATTTCCATGAGCCAGCCTTCGCTGATTTTGTATTCTGATGCGAATTATTTCAGTCCTTACGTGATGTCAGCTTTTGTGGCGCTGACAGAAAAGGGCATCCCGTTTGAACTGGAAACGGTCAGTCTGGCGGATGCGGAGAACCTGAAAGAAACCTATTCAGCACTGTCCATGACCCGTCGTGTTCCGACGCTGACCAATGGCACGTTTGTATTATCCGAATCTTCCGCGATTGATGAATACGTTGAAGAGTTGTTCCCGGCGCCGACGTTTCCGGCTATCTATCCCGCGGATCCGGAAAATCGTGCCAAAGCGCGTGAAGTGCAGGCGTGGCTGCGCAGCGATCTGATGCCCATCCGTCAGGAACGCTCAACGGAAGTGGTCTTTGCGGGGGCTAAATGTCCGCCGCTTTCTGCTGAGGGCCAGCAGGCCGCAGAAAAGTTGTATGCCGCCGCCGAACGTTTACTGGGGGATAAAGAGCATTTGTTTGGTGAATGGAGTATTGCGGATGTGGATCTGGCGCTGATGCTGAACCGTCTGCTTCTCAATGGTGATGCGATGCCGGAAAAACTGGCGGCTTACGCACAGGCGCAGTGGCAACGACCCGCTGTTCTGGAGTGGTTAGCGCTGTCTGCTAAGTAACTAAAAAGGTGCGCGGCCTGTTTAGCCGCGCGTTGCTCTTTCAGCCTAGTGTTTTCGTCAGGAAATAGCGGGTATGGGTTGACGGTGCATCATCAGGTGTACGGGTATCGCGGATATAATCTTCCAGTGTCATCTGCGTCGCATAACCCATGCGCTCATAGAAAGGCCGCGCCTGAAAACTAAACGTATCCACCAGCGAATACCGGCAGCCCCGCGTTTTGGCTTCTTCTTCCGCTTCTGTAATCAGCTGTGTCCCGACATCTTTTCCGCGTAACGACTCATCGACCCACAGCATCTGGATATACATCCAATTACCGATGGTTTCAGCCACAATTCCTGCCTGTTTGTGACCATTTTCATCTTCAACAAAAATCCCTAACTCGCGAAATTTCGGCTGCGGAATGAAGTTTCTGTTGAAACTGCGCAGACCGGCTTTGATTT
The DNA here is from genome assembly GCF_019049615.1 of Rahnella sp. BCC 1045. Classification (NCBI taxonomy): domain Bacteria; kingdom Pseudomonadati; phylum Pseudomonadota; class Gammaproteobacteria; order Enterobacterales; family Yersiniaceae; genus Rahnella; species Rahnella sp. BCC 1045. The sequence continues at coordinate 1,232 of NZ_JAFMOZ010000081.1, forward strand.
CATCGAGATCGTCTGCGGTCGGGGCATGGCTGAGTCGGGTCTTCATGACATTCTTCCTTTTTCGTTAGCGTTTGGCCGTAGCGAGTCGGACTGCAAAAGCAATAAAAACGGTACCGGTGAGACGATCCAGCGTTCTGACTACCCCCGGACGGCGTAACCAGCGCGACAGCGGGCGCGTGGCAGAAATCATTGTGACTGACCAGAGTGTGCCAATCACGGCGTGCATGGCGGCGAGCCCGAAAATATAGGGCCCGACGGGATAGCCGGTAGCGACAAACTGCGGCAGGAAAGAGACATAAAACACGCCGACTTTCGGGTTCAGCACATTGCCAAACAGCCCTCTCAGGAACGGTGAATTACCGATACGTCGCATTTTTCCGCCGCCTTCAGGCGCCGCCATGTTCATTTCGCTGCGGGGTTTGAACAACATTTGCAGGCCCAGCCAGCCGAGATATGCGGCACCGATCCATTTGAGTACATTGAACGCGATTTCAGACGCGGCGAGCACGGCACCCAGGCCGAGTGCGACCATCGCCCCCCACAGCAGACAACCGCTGCTGATCCCGATGGCGGTAGACAGCGCTTTTTGACTGCCCTGACTGGCGGCGGTACGCAGTACTAATGCGGTATCCAGGCCAGGCGTGAGGGTCAAAATGCCGGCGGCAAACGCGTAAGAAATAAGGGATTCGGTGACGGTCATGGCTTTTCCTGATGAGCGAAAAAACCAGAATAGTTAACAAAATAGGTAAGATGCAATCAGGATGTAAAAGAAATTCTGAGAGGGCGGCGCAGATAAACAAAAAGCCTGTGGAAGATGCGCTTCCACAGGCTTTTTAAGAGGGTTTTATCGGGCTACGGTTCTGCGCGGCGATTATTTGTAGATTTCAGCGTCAGCGTGCAGTTTGTTGTTACCGGTCACGGAAATGATACGGTAAGAAGAAGCACCGGCGTCTTTCGCCTGCTGTGACAGTTTTGCTTCCAGGCCACTCAGAGTGGTGGAGTTAGCCGCGGAGATAACACCGATTTTCTGCATGTCACCGGAAGGCTGAGTGACCTGCTGAGCCGCGAAGCTACCGAAAGAAATCAGGGAGAGGGTAGCAGCTACAGCAAAAATTTTGACGTTTTTCATGATAAGTATTCCATTCAGGTTTGTATGAGTGAAAGGTGGTTGCCTTTCGATTGAGGTATAATAGGCCTGATGAATGGAGATGAAAAACGGATTGATTTGAGTAAGTCATTCAAAATATTTGGCGTACTTTTTACGCAATTTTACGTCCCTGTGCGGGTACCTGACGAAAGCCCTGTTGATGCTGACGTTGCCTTTAAAAACGTCATCATTTGCTGCTATTTTCTCCTTCCTGCTGATTTTTGGCGGGTTTGTCGATTCAGTGCTACGCTTTCAGGGTAGTTTGAGAGAGGGTTGTGCGTGGGGCATGAAAATAAACCTGCCACCCGGTTTGCAGAGTCTCAACGGTTCTGCTTTTGTTTGGCCGACTTGGCTGAACAATATTCACGGTAACGGAAATCTATTCGGAGGAGTCGAAAATGGGAATTTTATCCTGGATCATCTTTGGTCTTATTGCAGGTATTCTGGCTAAGTGGATCATGCCGGGCAAAGATGGCGGTGGTTTCATTCTGACTGTAGTACTGGGTGTTGTCGGTGCTGTGGTGGGTGGCTATATCAGTACATTCTTCGGTTTTGGCCGCGTGGACGGATTCAATTTTGGCAGCTTCGTTGTCGCCGTTATCGGTGCGATCGTCGTGCTGTTTATCTACCGTAAAATCAGAAGTTAAGGTTTCGACCTGACGTTGAAGTGTTAAAAGCCGCGTAAGTCGCGGCTTTTTTGTGTCTGTTAATCACTCTACCGGTGAAGTCGGCAGACGCACGATGTCCTGATTTTCATTGCCCATCCAGTAAACGCCTTCCTTCGCCCAGAAGGGCCCTTCGATAAAGTCGAGCAGGTCAGAATACTCCTCGTAAAACTGCTTGCCGTCGCGGTTGTACACGCGCATATAACCGGAATAATGTCCGCCATCGCCCGGCATGGTCATGCGCGGGATAAATTCGAAAGTCCGGTACTCACGCACCACATACTGCTTGTTCGGGCTCCACTGCTCGGAGACGAGTTTTCCCTGCTTCCACCACTGATAGCCTGCTGTCATCAGCGCGAGCAGTACCGCCAGCATTACCCAGCGCTTGCGCTGACGCACCAGGGCTTCCTGACTTTTGATTTTCATACTTAGTATTCTTTTCAGCGGATTCGAAAATAGCTGTCAATGTGGCTGAAAAGTATCAGCTTGTCTTGAAAAAGTGTGTATCGGCTAAATCGCCACCAGCCCCCGCACGCCTTCCGCCTCCATTTCTTCTCCGCGTCCCCGTTTAACAATGCTGCCGCGCGACATCACCAGATAGCTGTCGGCGAGTTCGGCGGCAAAATCGTAGAATTGTTCTACCAGCAGAATGGCCATGTCGCCGCGGGCGGCGAGTTGTTTAATGACGGCACCGATTTCCTTAATCACTGACGGCTGAATGCCTTCGGTGGGTTCATCGAGGATCAGGAGAGTCGGTTTGCAGGCCAGCGCACGGCCAATCGCCAGCTGCTGTTGCTGACCGCCCGACAAATCCCCGCCGCGACGATGTTTCATTTCCAGCAGGATCGGGAACAGGTGATAGATTTCATCCGGCACCTGCTTTGCCCGGCTGCCGGAAAAACGCGACAGGCCCATCAGCAGATTTTCTTCGACGGTCAGGCGCGGAAAAATTTCGCGTCCCTGCGGGACGTAGGCAATGCCCGCCTGCACGCGCTGGTGCGGCTTGCGGGCATTGATCACCTGATCCTGCCAGCTGATGGTGCCGGATTTCGCCGGGATCAGCCCCATCAGGCATTTGAGCAACGTCGTTTTGCCGACGCCGTTTCGCCCGAGCAGGCACGTCACTTCGCCGATTTTTGCCTCAAAAGACAGGCCGCGCAGAATGTGGCTGCCGCCGTAAAACTGATTCAGTTCATTTACCTGCAACATAATGCGATTCCTCAGCGCCCTAAATACACGTCGATAACCTGCTCGTTGGCCTGTACGTCACGCAGTGAACCTTCGGCCAGAACCTGTCCCTGATGCAGCACCGTCACGTGATCCGCAATGGTTTCCACAAAACCCATGTCGTGCTCAACCACCATCAGAGAATGTTTGCCCGCCAGCTGTTTAAACAGTTCGGCGGTGTATTCGGTTTCGGCATCGGTCATGCCCGCCGCCGGTTCGTCGAGCAGCAACAAATGCGGCTCCTGTACCAGCAACATACCGATTTCCAGAAACTGTTTCTGACCGTGAGAGAGCAGGCCGGCAGGATGATGACGCTCCGCCGTGAGGCGCAGCGTCCCAAGCATTTCATCAATGCGGTCGCGCTGTTCGCTGTTCATTTTTGCGTGCAGGCACGCCCATACTGACTTATTGGTTTTCTGCGCGATTTCCAGATTTTCGAATACCGTCAGCGCTTCAAACACCGTCGGTTTCTGGAATTTCCGCCCGATGCCGGACTGTGCGATGCGCACGGGATCCAGCTTTGTCAGATCGGTGCGCTGATCGTAAAAAACGCGTCCGCTTTGCGGTTTGGTTTTGCCGGTGATCACGTCCATCAGCGTGGTTTTCCCCGCGCCGTTAGGGCCTATCACGCAACGTAACTCGCCGACGCCGATGTTCAGCGACAAATTGGTCAGCGCTTTAAAACCGTCAAAACTGACGTTGATGTTTTCCAGCTGCAAAATCGGATCGGTCTGCTCGCGGTGCCTGTCCGCCAGATGCGGTTGGGTAAAAAGGTCTTCAGTCATGGTCATCGGGCTCATCAGGATTTCCTTTTGCGCAGCAGGCCAATCACGCCTTGTGGCAGGAACAGCGTCACCAGAATAAACATGCCGCCGAGAACAAACTGCCAGTATTCGGGAATGGCGACGGTGAACCAGCTTTTCGCGCCGTTGACGATGCCTGCACCGATAACCGGACCGATCAGCGTACCGCGTCCGCCGAGTGCCACCCAGATGGCGGCTTCGATGGAGTTGGTTGGCGACATTTCGCCCGGATTAATGATCCCGACCTGCGGTACGTACAGCGCGCCCGCCAGGCCGCACAGCATGGCGGAAATCGTCCAGACGAACAGCTTGAAACCTTTCGGATCGTAGCCGCAGAAAATCAGCCGGTTTTCGGCGTCGCGTACTGCCGTCAGCACGCGGCCATATTTGCTTCTCGCCAGCGCAAAACCCAGCGCGAGGCTGGCGACCAGCACCAAAACCGTCGCCAGAAATAATCCCACGCGCGTGCCAGTAGCCGTGACCGGAAAGCCGAGCAGGGTGGTGAAACCGGTGAAACCGTTGTTGCCGCCGAAGCCGGTTTCATTGCGGAAAAACAACAACATACCGGCATAGGTCAGCGCCTGCGTCATGATGGAAAAATACACGCCTTTGATTTTTGAGCGGAAGGCGAAATAGCCGAACACAAATGCCAGCGCGCCTGGCACCAGTACAATCAGGCACAGCGCCCAGGCAAAATGCTGCGTGCCCGCCCAGAACCACGGCAGTTCGGTCCACGACAGAAACGACATAAAGTCCGGCAGCCCGCTGCCTGCGGCCTGTCGCATCAGATACATGCCCATCGCATATCCGCCGAGCGCGAAAAAAAGCCCGTGACCGAGTGACAGCAAACCGGCATAGCCCCACACCAGATCGAGTGCGATCGCGACGATCGCATAACAGAGGATCTTACCGGCCAGCGTCAGCGTGTAAGTGGAAATCGCCAGCGGACTGGTGGCGGGCAGCAGCGCCAGAAACGGCATCACAATCAGGAGGATGAGCACCAGCGTGCCCACAGAAATTGCAATCTTCGGCGCTTTTTGTACGCCGGTAATCGTCAGCGGCTGGCTCATCAGTCAATCACCCTGCCTTTAAAGGCGAAGAGTCCCTGCGGACGTTTCTGGATAAACAGGATTATCAGCGCGAGGATCAGGATTTTGCCCAGTACCGCGCCGATTTCCGGCTCAAGAATTTTGTTCACAATGCCCAGACCAAAGGCCGCCACCACGGTGCCTGCCAGTTGTCCGACGCCGCCGAGCACCACGACTAAAAAGGAATCGATGATGTAGCCCTGACCAAGTTCCGGGCCGACGTTGCTCAGCTGCGACAGCGCGACGCCACCCAGACCGGCGATCCCGGAACCGAGGCCGAACGCCAGCATATCGACGCGTCCCGTCGGCACGCCGCAGCAGGCCGCCATCGCACGGTTTTGCGTGACGGCGCGCACGTTCATGCCGAGCCGCGTTTTGTTGAGCAGCAGCCAGGTCAGACCGAGAACCAGCATGACGAAGATGATCACCGCGATGCGGTTGTATGGCAGCACCAGGTTGGGCAGCAGCTGAATGCCCCCGGACAACCAGCCGGGGTTCGCCACTTCCACGTTCTGCGCGCCAAACAGCACGCGCACGCCCTGGATAAGGATCAGGCTGATGCCCCACGTCGCCAGCAGGGTTTCCAGCGGACGACCGTATAAATGACGGATAACGGTGCGCTCCAGCGCCATGCCAATTCCGGCAGTGATAAAAAACGCCACCGGCAGCGCCACCAGCGGATACAGCGCCAGCAGCCCCGGCGCGTAGTGCTGAAACAGCGACTGCACCATGTACGTGGAGTAAGAACCGAGCATTAACATTTCGCCATGCGCCATATTGATCACGCCCAGCAAACCGTAAGTGATCGCCAGTCCCAGCGCGGCCAGCAGCAGAATTGAGCCAAGTGATAAACCGGTAAAAGCCTGACCGAGTAAATCGCCGATCATCAGGCGATGCTGCACGGCTTTCAGACTGGTCAGTGCGGCATTGCGCACGGTGGCATCAGGCTCCGTTTTCGGGTCAGTCAGACTTTGCAGGCGGCCTTGTGTATCCGGATCGCCCGAGGTGCCGAGCAGTTCAACGGCTTTCAGGCGCACCTGCGGGCTGGCATCGGCCAGCTGTAAATTCGCCAGCGCGATGGAAAGGGCATCGTGAACCGTGCGGTCTTTTTCCAGCTCAAGACGACGCGTCAGCAGCGGCAACTGATCGGCCTGCGCTTCGCGCTGTAAGGCTCTGGCCGCCTGTAAACGGACGGTGCTGTCAGTGCTCACCAGACGATGTGCGGAAAGGGCATTGGCAATCAGAATGCGCAGGCGGTTGTTCAGCCAGACTTTTTTTGTATCGCCCTGTGGTTTGACGTCGCCCTCCAGCGGTGTCAGCCGGTCGCCGTTCTGGATGAATGCATGTTTCGCTTCGTCGGTGACGACGTTTTCCTGCTTCAGCGCTTCGAGCAGCGGCAGCCTTTCCGGCTGCGGATCCGCCGCCCATTGCTGTAATAACGTGGCCTGCTGACTGCGGCTGGCGGCAGCAAAGTCATTCGCCGCACCCGCCTCGGCCAGCAAAGGAAGGCAACAAAGCAGGAAAAGCAGTGATCGGATGAGGATTCTCATAATGTTCTCGCCGCATAAAGTGGATGCTGGTTTGCTCCTCCCCCTGCGAAGGGGGAGGCGGGGAGGGGGTTTTGCAAACAACACTGTCGCCATTAATACCCCACCCCAACCCTCCCCTTCGCAGGGGAGGGAGCTGACCGGTTTATCCTTCCACTCCTTCATTCGAAGGAGCTTGATCAGTGAGCCGTTTTCACCGGGGTATCTGGCTTTTTATCGTTACCCGCGATGTACGGGCTCCACGGCTGGGCGCGGATCGGTTTGTCGGTCTGCCAGACCACGTTGAACTGACCGTTGGATTCGATTTCGCCGATCATCACCGGTTTGTGCAGGTGATGGTTGGTTTTATCCATGGTCAGCGTGAAACCAGACGGTGCGGCGAAGGTCTGTCCGGCCATCGCGGCACGGACTTTATCCACGTCCGTCGTCCCGGCTTTTTCCACCGCCTGCGCCCACATATGGATGCCGACATAGGTGGCTTCCATCGGGTCGTTGGTCACCGCAGTACCGGCGTTTGGCAGGTTGTGCGCTTTGGCGTACGCCTTCCATTCAGCAACGAATTTCTTGTTGGTTGGATTATCGACGGACTGGAAGTAGTTCCACGCCGCGAGGTCACCGACCAGCGGTTTGGTGTCGATGCCGCGCAGTTCTTCTTCGCCGACGGAGAATGCCACCACCGGTACGTCGGTGGCTTTCACGCCCTGATTGGCCAGTTCTTTATAGAACGGCACGTTGGAGTCTCCGTTGATGGTTGAGATCACGGCGGTTTTGCCGCCTGCGGAGAATTTTTTAATGTTGGACACGATGGTCTGGTAATCGCTGTAACCGAACGGCGTATAGACTTCTTCGATATCGCTGTCTTTCACGCCTTTGGAATGCAGGAAGGCGCGCAGGATTTTGTTGGTGGTGCGCGGATACACGTAGTCTGTACCGAGCAGGAAGAAGCGTTTGGCGGCGCCGCCGTCTTCACTCATCAGATATTCCACCGCCGGAATGGCCTGCTGGTTAGGCGCGGCGCCGGTGTAGAACACATTTGGCGACATCTCTTCACCTTCGTACTGCACCGGATAGAACAGCAGGCCGTTCAGCTCTTCAAAGACCGGCAGCACGGATTTGCGCGACACCGACGTCCAGCAGCCGAACACCACCGCGACCTTATCCTGCGTCAGCAACTGGCGGGCTTTTTCAGCGAACAGCGGCCAGTTAGACGCCGGATCGACCACCACCGGCTCCAGCTTTTTGCCCAGCACGCCGCCGTGCGCGTTGATATCGTCAATGGTCATCAGCGCCACGTCTTTCAGCGGCGTTTCGGAGATAGCCATGGTGCCGGAAAGCGAATGCATGATACCGACTTTGATGGTGTCGGCAGCCTGTGCGCTCCAGGCTAAACCCATGCTGACTACGGTGGCGGAAAGAGCAAAGGCTTTAATAAAACGTCGACGTTGCATAGATGTACCCTCTGGAAAAAGTTAAGAGAACGCTGTTATGTAGGAAGTCGAAAAAACATTTAAAAAAGTCATGACGGGTTGCCCTCGTCACTCTCCGCCCGCGCCCGGTGCAGCATATGCAGGGTAATTTTGCGCACCTCGGCTTTACTGACGGCAATATGGTCGTGTAACTGGCGCTGTGCCTCCTCAGTCTGTTGTTGGATGATGGCGAGCAAAATGCCCGCGTGTTCTTTATAGGTAGCGTTGACGCGCTCACCTTTGGTGAAATCCAGACGCCGGATGATGCGGATTTTCTCCGTCAGTTCGCGGTGGATACGCGCCATTTCGGCGTTACCCGCCGCCGCCACCAGCGTCATATGAAACTCTTCGTCATAACGCGAAACCCGCTGGCCGTCTTCGAGCTGCGGCTGGTCAATCCAGAACGCTTTCAGTTCGGCCAGTTGTAACGGCTGCAATGACGGCGGCAGCGCGCACAGGCGTTTCACCGCTTCCAGTTCCAGTACGATGCGCAGATCGTAAAGCTGCTCGAAAAAGTCGAAATCGAACGGACGAACCTGCCAGCCGCTGCGGAAAAACACTTCGACATAACCTTCGTGTTCCAGCCAGAACAGCGCCTGACGCACCGGCGTGCGGCTGACTTCCATCCGGTCAGCGATGTCGTTTTCGCTGAACCGGTCACCCGGCAGCAGGCGGAAGCTGAAAATGTCGTCTTTCAGTTGCTGATAAATACGTTCTGCCAGCCCTTCCGGACGGCTTTTATTGCGTGAAGATTTAGAGCCCGTCAGTTGCATGAAATATTCCCTGTTTGTCGGTAGCGTTAAACAGCTGCGTCCAGCCACAGCAAGGCATCACCCGGACCGACCGGACGACCCTGCTGGCAACTGATTTTCAGAACGGTGCCGGCGCACGGCGCGTTAACCGACAGTTCCATTTTCATGGCTTCGACGACGATCAGTGGCTGGCCCTCTTCGACCTGCTGACCCGGCTCGACCAGGATTTTCCAGACGTTTCCGTTCAGGTCGGCGCTGACGAGATGCCCGTCCTGATCCGCATCGTCCTCCACTAACTGCACGGCGTTGGCGGCGGCTTCCACTGCGGCGCTTTCCGCTTCGTGCCAGTGCGCCACTTCGCGGGTAAAGGCTCCGGCCTGTTTCTCGCGAAAATCAGCAATATCGGCGGCGTTGTCGGCGAGAAATTGCGTATATTGCGCAAAGTCGAATTCGGTCTCTTCGATACGAACTTGTGCACGGCCTTCGCGGAACGCGTCGCGCTGAATGTCCAGTTCGGCTTCACTGACCTCGTAGAAACGCACCTGATCGAAAAAGTGCAGCAGCCACGGTTCGCCGTTTTTAAACTGTTCATTTTTCAGGAACTTGTTCCAGATAGGTAACGTGCGGCCCACCAGCTGATAACCGCCCGGCGAATCCATGCCATAAATGCACATGTACATGCCGCCGATACCGACCGTGCCTTCGGCGGTAAAAGTACGCGCCGGGTTGTATTTGGAACTGAGCAGACGATGACGCGGATCGACCGGCACTGCGCAGGGCGCACCGAGATACACATCGCCCAGCCCGAGGATCAGATAGCTGGCGTCGAAAATGATGTTTTTCACTTCGTCGCGGCTCGCCAGCCCGTTGGTGCGCTGGATAAAATCGACGTTATTCGGCAGCCAGGGTGCGCCGGCACGCACGGTTTGCTGATAACGTTCAACTGCGCCGAGTGTGGCGGAATCTTCAAAGGCCATCGGCATATGTACGATACGGGTCGGGATTTTGAGCTGGCTGACATCAGGCAGATTGTGTTCCAGCGTCAGTAAATGTTGCAGCAGCGCCCTCTGATGCAGCACGCCACTGTCATAGCGGATTTGGAGCGAGCGCACGCCCGGCGAGAGTTCTTCAATGCCCTGCTGTCCGGCGGCTTTGATGGCGTTCATCAGCAGGTAGATGCGCATACGCACCGCCAGGTCCAGCACGTTATCTCCGTACTCAATCAGCACGTAGCCGTCGCCCGCCTGACGGTATTCCACCGAAGGCCGGTCGTCTGTCGCAGGAAGCGCCGCAAGTATCGTGGCAGAAGCAGTGGTATCGGGCAGCAGCGACGGCACCGGCAGCGCCATCGCGTTGACGGGCATCAGCGAATCAATCGTGCCCTGCTGCGCCAGTTCCAGCGCCTGCGCCTGTTCAAAACTGATCGGATGGAACCGGATTTTATCGCCCGGTTTCACCTGTCCGACTTTCCACAATTCGGCCTTAGCGATGGTCACCGGACAAACAAAACCGCCGAGACTTGGCCCGTCGCGGGTCAGAATGACCGGGAAATCGCCGGTGAAGTTGATTGCACCAATGGCGTATTCACAGTCATGCACGTTCGACGGATGCAGACCGGCTTCACCACCGTCCTGCCGCGCCCATTGCGGTTTCGGGCCGAGCAGCCGCACGCCGAGGCGGTTGGAGTTGTAATGCACCTGCCATTCGGATTCGAAGAAGGTGTCGATGGAGGCTTTGGTGAAGAAATCCGGTGCGCCGTGCGGCCCGTAAAGCACGCCGATATTCCAGATATCGCCGTAAGGCGACACGATATTTTCGGCAGCGGCCTGCGGTAAACCGACCGGTGCGGGCGTGGTGCAGGCCGCGAGTTCCGGCTGAGAAACGGTCAGCATATCGGCGACGCGCAGCGTGCGACCGGCATGGCCGCCAAACTGCCCGAGCGCAAAGGTCGAGCGGCTGCCGAGATACACCGGCACATCAAATCCGTTACGTACCGCCAGATAGGTGCGGCACCCCTGCGTGGCGCGGCCCAGCGTCAGCGTCTGACCGGCTTTTACGTTCACCGGCTGCCAGTAAGAAGCCGGCTCGCCATCAATATTTGCCGGACAACGTGCGCCGGTCAGGGCGATAATTGCGTCACAATGAAAACGCAGCACCGGCCCCTGTAATGTGAATTCCAGACCGGCAGCATCAGGATGATTACCGACAATGCGGTTGGCGAGACGGAAGGCAAAATCGTCCATCGGGCCGGAAGGGGGGACGCCGATATCCCAGTAACCGAGGCGTCCCGGATAATCCTGCACGCTGCTGTACGTGCCGGGCGCAATGACTTCGACGGCGTTTGGCGCGTAAGCAAAACTGTCGAGCATCCGCGTCCACATTTGGGCGTCGCGGAACACCGGCGTGGCCACCACCTGGCGCAGATAATCAATGTTGGTGGCGATACCATGCAGACGTGTAGCAGCAAGCGCGGCAGACATTTTCGCCAGCGCGTCCTGACGGTCGGTGCCGTGAACAATCAGTTTGGCGATCATCGGGTCGTAAAATGCGGAGACTTCGCTGCCGGTAGAAACCCAGCCGTCAACGCGCACATCTTCGGGGAAAAACACTTCGGTCAGCACGCCCGGGCTTGGCTGGAAATTCTTCAGCGGATCTTCGGCATAAATTCGCACTTCCATCGACGCGCCCTGCGGGGATTTTTCCATCGCAGGCCAGTCGGGCGGCTCATCTGCGGCGACTTTTAGCATGCAACTGATGAGATCTAAACCGGTGACCATTTCGGTGACCGGATGCTCAACCTGCAAACGGGTATTCACTTCGAGGAAATAAAATTCGTCGCGTGCGGCGTCATAGATAAATTCAACGGTTCCGGCGCTGCGGTAATTCACCGATTTACCCAGCTGCACGGCGGCGCGGTGCAGGGCTTCGCGGCTGGCCTGCGGCAGATTCGGCGCAGGCGTTTCTTCCACGACTTTCTGATTGCGGCGCTGCAACGAACAGTCGCGTTCGCCGAGCGCCACCACGCGGCCTTTGCCGTCGCCAAAAATCTGTACTTCAACGTGACGGGCGCGATCGACAAAGCGTTCCAGAAACACTCCGGCGTCGCGGAAAAATTGCTCGCCGAGACGCTTCACGCTGTCCCACGCGGCGCGTAATGCGTCTTCATTGTCGCAGCGCGTGAGGCCAATGCCCCCGCCGCCTGCGGTGCTTTTCAGCATGACCGGATAGCCAATTTTTGCGGCAGCATTTACCGCATCTTCAAGGCTGGCGAGCAAACCGGTGCCCGGCGTCATGGGCACATTCGCGGCGCCGGCTAATTCACGGGCGCGGTGCTTGAGACCAAACTCGCGGATTTGTCCGGCAGTGGGCCCGATAAACACAATGCCCGCGGCTTCGCAGGCGTCGGCGAATTCGGCGCTTTCGGATAAAAATCCGTATCCCGGATAAATCGCCTGTGCGCCGGTTTCCTTCGCGGCGGCGAGAATTTTGTCGATCATCAGGTAGCTTTCGCTGGCCTTTTCACCGCCCAGCGCAATGGCGATATCCGCCTGCGTGACGTGTGGCGCATTCCGGTCGGCGTCGGAATAAACGGCCACGCTGGTGACGCCCAGACGTTTCAGCGTGCGGATGGCGCGGCAGGCGATTTCGCCACGGTTAGCAATTAAAACGGTGTTAAACATATGCGCGCCCTCAGCTTTTAACCGGTGATGAATTCAGGCTCTGGATGTAACTTCTCCAGCCGCCAGACGCCGTAATATCGGTGGCTTCGCCAATCGCCCACGGCTCGCAGATAAAACCTTTTACGATGCGTCCATCGGCCAGTTCGAGCGATCCGATACCGAGCGGTGCCGGAATTTCAGCGACGAATTCTCCAAAACGTGCCAGCGGGATATCCCACAGTTCGACGATAATCGCGCTGCCGTTTTCAGCCCGTACCAGTCCTGGCTTCGGCGGCGTAGTGTTGGCGAGGGCGTAAAGTTTGTAGGTGGCGGCGGTGGTCGTTTGTTCGACCCGAACGGCGTTCCGGCTGGTGAGCTGGAAATTGAGCGGCATTCCGGTCAGATGTGCGCCGAGCACGGCGACGCGCACGCTGGCGGCACTGACCGGCGCGGGAGTCATGAATTCTTCGGGCTTCATCGCAAGGCCTGTTGCGCCAAGGGGAAGGCTCAGGCTGCGCTGCCACTGACGGCCAAAACTGGCCAGCGCATCGTCGTGCCAGGCGGGAGCGATCAGCGTGATACCGGCGGGCAGACCGTCTGCCCGCAGACCGGAGGGCAGCGCCAGCGCGGATAAATCCGCCAGATTAGTGAAGTTAGTGTAAATACCGAACTGCGAGTTATAGAGCACCGGCTCCTGCCCCATTTCTGCCTGCGTGCGGATGGTCGGGGAGGTCGGCACAACCAGCGCATCAAACCCTTCCAGCACCTGATTGATTTTGCGTGAGAGCTCAGCGCGCAAATATTCCGCCCGCCATGCATCGCACGCGCTGTAGTTCAGGCCGCTGGCGACAATTTCCCGTACTACCGGGTCCATCACTTCCGGGCTATCTTCGAAAATCTTACCGACAGCGACGGTGCGTTCCGCCACCCATGCGCCGTAATACAGTTGCTCCGCCAGTTCACGAAACGGCGTGAAATCAATCATTTCCAGCGTCACGCCATTATGGCGCAGGCGATCGAGTGCTTCGCTGAACCCCGCCTGTGCCAGTTCATCACCAAAAAATTCCACGCGATCGGGGATAGCGATGCGCGGCCGGGCGGAAAACGCCACCGGCGCGGTATGGGGATTTTTCCGTGAATAAGCATCGGCGGCATCATATCCGCCTGCGGCGTGGGCGACGGTTTGAGCATCGCCCACGGTGAGAGCGAAAATCGAGACGGCATCGTTCAGACGGCAGGCCGGAACCACGCCGGTATTCGACAGCCAGCCTTTGGTCGGTTTCAGTCCGACGACATTATTAAAGCCTGCCGGAACGCGCCCGGAACCGGCGGTGTCGGTGCCCAGTGAAAACGCCACCAGACCACGTGCCAGAACGGAGGCTGAACCGGAACTGGAACCGCCGCTGACGTAATCCCGATTGAACGTATTGCGCACTGCGCCGTAAGGGGAGCGCGTGCCGACCAGTCCGGTGGCGAACTGATCGAGATTGGTTTTGCCGACCACCACCGCGCCTCTGGCTTTGAGATTGGCAATCACCGTGGCATCCGCTTCTGCGGTATAGGCAAATGCCGGACAGGCCGCCGTCGTCGGCCAGCCGGCGATATCCATATTGTCTTTGACGGCGAACGGCACGCCAAACAATGGCAGGGTGCTCAGCGAGCCTTCGGCCTGAGCGAGGAGGGTTTCCAGACGAATGATTTGCGCTTCAAGCTGCTCTGCTGTGGCGAGATAAATCCAGGCATTGTCGGCCTTACTCAGGCTTCCCAGAACCAGAGAAAGCGTGGTGCGCAGGCTGTCCGGCGCACTGCGATAATGCTGCTGCCATTCCCGAAGGGTAAAACCACGATACGGTGATGCGACGGTGTCTGAAGCTGAAAGCATTTTGGAATCCCATCTGGTATACAAGATTGAATTCATCTAAGCAAAGCCTGTGCCAGATTATTAACCTTTGAATTTATTAGGTTTAATTATTGCTGCATGACCGAGTCGTCTATTTGTTGCACCATGGACGGAATGCAACTGAACAAAAATGGGGCGAAAATTTGCGCGATGCCTCGCATCGAAAAGATAAACGTAGCTCGTGAGTGGTGTCGGTATATAGTTGTATGAACAGATGATTTATTATTGTTTGCAGAGAGGCTGCAGGGTTATGTCTAAGGAAACGATCGACCATTCCATATTAATTTGTCTGGCAGAAGCTGGCGCTGTCAGCCGGTTAAAGGTGGTCGCGCAACAGGGAGGATGGGTAATCATGATCAGATACGGCGAGCATCAGCGCACACTTATCGCCCAGCGCAGTGGCAAGGTTCGGGTTTTCAAACGCTTTGACGCCGTGGCGGCTTATTTGAAAGACATGGGAATAAAGCAGTTCGAAGTGGATATTACCGACTATGATCCTGAAGGTAGCGGTAAAGGAACGCGACCTGACCGGTCAGCCGCACTTAAACGCGCGCATGAAGCGGCGGCGATGGATGAAGCCACGTATGATCTCTGGTTTCGCGAGCGGGTTCAGGAATCATTAGATGATCCACGTCCGGCTATTCCTCACGAAGAGGTGAAGGCGCAGTTTGCTGCCCGGAAAGCCGCGTTACTTAAGAAACAGGGAAAGTAACGGATGACCAAAATGCTGGTATGGAAACCCCATGCGCAGGAAGATCGCGGGTCTATATTCAGTTATGTCGCGCGTGAAAATTCTCAAGCTGCCATTGAGCGTGATGATGACTTTGATGCCGCCGCTGAGCGCATTTTTCAGCGTCCCGCCATGTATGCCGCAGGGCGTGTTGCCAGCACGAGGGAATGTATAATCCGTGCTCATTTCAGAATGGTATATCGCATTACAGATACAGAAATTCAAATCGTCAGGCTTGTGCATACCGCTCAGCATTGGCCAGAGGAACTTCCGACTTGATACAACTTCGTCGTCTTTTTGAACGTCTGAAAAAACTGTTACTGGCGCTGATTCTGGTGATCATTACCCTTTTGGGTGTGCGGACTTATGACGCCTTACAGGGGCCGCCGCTTGAGCCGTGGCACAAGCTGGTGCCGGACGAACTGAGTGCCACGCAGCTCGATAAAAGCGACTGGGCGGCCTATCTGCGCGCCGAGCAGCAGGCGTTTGCAGAAGTGAAGCAGGAAGTGACGGATAAACTCGACAGGGAAGACCGTATTCCGCTGAACCGCTATTACGACCGCAGCCCGATTTATCCCGAACATTTTGCGCAGGACTGGAACCGGTCTTATGAGCTGATGCCCGATGGAAAACCGGTGGGGGCGGTGGTGCTGTTGCACGGTCTGACCGATTCGCCTTACAGCCTGCGGCATATTGCGCAGGATTATCGTCGTCGCGGATTTGTGGCGGTCGGTATCCGTTTGCCCGGCCATGGAACGGTGCCGGGCGGTCTGACCCGCGTGGACTGGGAACAGTGGCTCGCCGCGACAAGGCTGGCAATCCGTGAGGCACGGCGTGTAGCCGGACCGGATGTGCCGCTGCAACTGGTGGGTTTCTCCAACGGCGGCGCGCTCGCCATGAAATACACGCTGGATTCTCTCGATGATCCGGCGCTGGCGCGGCCTTCGCGCGTGATCCTGATTTCTCCGATGATCGGCGTAACGAGTTTTGCGCGCTTTGCCGGTTATGCGGGATGGCCGGCGATTTTCCCGGCCTTTGCCAAAACCGCCTGGCTGAATCTGATGCCGGAATTTAATCCGTTTAAATATAATTCATTTCCGGTGAAGGCGGCCCGTCAGTCCTATCTGCTGACCCATGTTCTGCAACAGCAAATCAGCAAAGACGCGGAGTCTGGCAAGCTGGCGCAGTTGCCGCCGGTGCTGGCTTTTCAGTCGGTGGTCGATTCAACCGTCAGCGCCCGTGCGGTGGTAGCGGCGCTGTTTAATCAGCTCCCTGCAAACGGCAGCCAACTGGTATTGTTTGATATAAACCGCAGTGCGTACGTCGGCCCGTTGCTGCGTCCGTCTTCAGAAACCGCGGCAGAGCGGCTGTTGCCTGCGCCGCCGCGCGCGTATCAGACGACAGTGATCACCAATGCTTCACCGGATGATGCGGCGACGGTGGCGAAAATCACGCAGGCGGGGCAGAACAGTGCGGCGGTCATGCCGCTCGGGCTGAATTATCCGTCGGAATTCTATTCGTTATCGCATGTGGCGCTGCCTTTCCCGACAGACGATTCACTTTACGGACGTAATCCGCAAGGCCCGGTACAGTTTGGAGTCCGGCTGGGAACACTGGCCGCACGGGGAGAGAGCGGCGCGCTGGTCGTGAGTATGGATCAGCTGATGCGTGTTTCCTCTAACCCGTTTTATCCGTATATGTTGCAGCGAATTGAAGGCTTCTGAACCGGCGGGTTTAGAAAAGGATAAAAAGCGCTTGCGATAATATCGTGCACTATATATATTGGCGGCATGAACATGACAACAGACACCGACTCAACCCAAAACGGCATGCTGCATCTGGATCAACAGATGTGCTTCGCGCTGTACTCCGCGAATCTGGCATTGCATAAGGTTTACCGTAAATTGCTCGGGCAGCTCGATCTCACTTACCCGCAATATCTGGTGATGTTGGTGCTCTGGCAGCGTGATGAAGTCACGGTGTCTGAAATCGGCGAAAAACTGTTTCTCGATTCGGCCACGTTAACGCCGCTGTTAAAGCGTCTGGAGACTGCCGGTTTGCTGATGCGTCAGCGGGCGAAAGCGGATGAGCGTCAGGTGATTATCTCCCTGACCGCCGAAGGCAGGGCGCTGCGAGAAAAAGCACAGGGCATTCCCGAAGCCATATTGTGTGCGACAGACTGTGAGGTCGGTGAAATTGTGGCGCTGAAGCAGCAGCTCGAAGTCTTACGGGCTAAGCTTCAGGATAAAGCGTAAGGGTCTGCTTTGCAGGAAGCATGTTAAACAGACGAGTCTGAAGGAACAACACAGACTCGTTTGATAGAATCTAATAAGTAGTGTGCTATTAAATCGTTTAATATTTTTTGACTCTCAATGATTAAGGAACGAAATATGTCTATTGAAAAAGTTGTGTATCGTGCTCATGCCTCAGCCACCGGCGGTCGTGATGGTCGTGCGACTTCTGACGACGGCGTTCTTGACGTCAAACTGGGTGTTCCAAAAGAAATGGGCGGTATGGGCGGCGGCACCAACCCTGAGCAGTTGTTCGCAGCGGGCTATTCCGCCTGTTTCCTCGGCGCACTGAAAGCCGTTGCCGCTCAGGAAAAAATTAAGATCCCTGCGGATGCCAAAATTGAAGGCGCGGTAGGCATCGGCGCCATTCCAGGCGGTTACGGTATTGAAGTACAGCTGGATATCACCCTGCCGGGCTTTGAGCGCAGTGAAGCCGAAGCGCTGGTGGCGAAAGCTCATCAGGTTTGCCCGTACTCCAATGCAACCCGTGGCAACATCGACGTCACACTGAACGTAAAATAACGTTTTAGAAATAGCGCCTTCACCAGGGGCCGCTTTTCAGATATCCATAAAATAATAAAGTAATACCCGCAGGGAGGCTAAGGCCTCCCTTTTTTTACGTAAAATTCCCTGCTTTTTCGCAAAGGGGTAAGACGCCATATAACGGCAGAAATATCCTGAAAGCCGCATAAAACCTCAATCTCAGCATATTCCGTGAACCAGTCTCTTTTAAACATGTCACAATGATTCGGAATTTTAAAAAACATACTGGATAAGTAACAATTCATGAATAGAGTGAAGACTCTATCGCAACAAAATATCTCTTTATTGTTAGCGATTTACATTGGCATTTTCCTGAATGTCTCCGTTTTCCAGCGTCGCTTTGCCGCTCTGGTCAATCATTTCACCTCCTCTGAACTGGTTCAGGCGGTCACCGAAGTGTGTGCCATCGTTTTGTTCACCTTTTTCGTTCTGCGTTTAATTTCGCTGGGGGGAAAACTGTTTTTCCGCATTATCGCCTCGTTGCTGGTTCTGATTTCTGTCGCAGCCAGTTATTACATGGTGATGTTCAACGTCGTGATCGGGTACGGCATTGTGGTTTCGGTCATGACGACGGATATCGATCTCAGTAAGGAAATCATCGGGCTGCATCTGTTTATCTGGATGGCGCTGGTCAGTGCGGTGCCGCTGTTCATCATCTGGAAAAACAACCTGAGTCTGACATTGATCGAGCAGATGAAAACACCGGGGCAACGTGTGTTGCCCTTGCTTGTGCTACTGATGGCGGCGGCGCTGGTCTGGATCCCGCTGCGTACGCTCGATCATGCGCAGAGCGTGAATGAGAAAAAAACCAATATCGATTTGCCAAGCTACGGCGGCGTGGTCGCGCACTCGTATCTGCCTTCTAACTGGCTGGCCGCGCTGGGTTTATACGCCTATACGCAGGTTGATGAGAGTCAGGACGCGAGCAATTACTTTGATCCGGCGAAGAAATTTACCTATGTGCCGCCTGCCGATATCGACGATACCTATGTCGTGTTTATCATCGGTGAAACCACCCGCTGGGATCACTTAGGGATTCTGGGTTATGAGCGCGACACTACGCCGCGTCTGTCGAAAGAGAAAAACCTGGTGGCATTCCGCGGCACGTCATGCGATACGGCGACCAAACTGTCGCTGCGCTGTATGTTCGTGCGTGAGGGCGGAACGGCGGATAATCCGCAGCGTACCCTGAAAGAGCAGAATATTTTTGCCGTGATGAAGTCACTTGGCTTTACGTCTGAACTGTTCGCGATGCAAAGCGAGCTGTGGTTCTACAATAATGCGGATACCAATAACTTCTCTTTCCGCGAAATTATTGCATCAGAGAAGCGCAACGACGGTAAACCGGTCGATGACATGCTGCTGGTGAATGAATTACAGGAATCGCTGAAGAACTATCCGAAAGGCAAACATCTGGTGATTCTGCATACCAAAGGCTCGCATTACATGTACTCCCAGCGTTATCCGCGCAGCTATGCCCGTTTTACCCCGGAATGTATGGGCAATACCTGTAGCAAAGCCGAGCTGATTAACGCCTTTGATAACAGCGTGTTGTATACCGACACCTTTATCGACAGCGTGATTGATCAGCTGCGCGATAAAAAAGCACTGGTGTTTTATGCTGCTGACCACGGTGAATCTATCGATGAAAACTCACACCTGCACGGCACGCCGCGCGAAATGGCGCCACCGGAGCAGTTCCGTGTACCGATGATGGTGTGGGCGTCCGACAGCTTCCTCGAACAGCCTGATCATAAACGGGCGTTTGAGCAGTTACAGGCACAGCAGCGAGTGGGCGCGAAGAAACGTCACGTTGAACTGTTCGATTCGATTCTGGGCTGTCTGGGTTATACGTCGCCAGACGGCGGCATCAATCCGGCGAACAACTGGTGTGCAAAACCTCAGTCAGAACAGCAGTTGTAGGTCATTTTGGCGGCGTATCGGATAAAATCTGGTCAGTCAGTTCGGATGTCTTAAAAAGCCGTTGACGCTCTGAGGGGGTCGCAGTAAGATGCGCCCCATTCGGCGAGTAGCGCAGCTTGGTAGCGCAACTGGTTTGGGACCAGTGGGTCGGAGGTTCGAATCCTCTCTCGCCGACCACATTTGAAAAACCTGCTTTTAAAGCAGGTTTTTTTTCGTCCGGAGTTTATGAGGATGAGAACCTCCGAAGGAGGTTTGAGCCGAGCGAAGCGAGACAACGTTGCTTCAGCAACGGCCCGCAGGGCGGCATCGAAGATGCCAGTCATCCTCTCTCGCCGACCACATTTGAAAAACCTGCTTTTAAAGC
>NZ_JAFMOZ010000080.1:0-20956 GCF_019049615.1 Rahnella sp. BCC 1045
GTTTGATATTTTAAATAATTGTTTTCATAGTTATAATGATTTTTTTATAATTTAGATGTTTTGAAAAGTGTATCCATCCATCCCGTTGCTTCCTGTATTAATCGAAGGCGTCCGTTAATCTGGCAATGCGCATCTGCACCAGATTTGGCATTTAGAAGGATCAACTCTTTATTTTTAGAAGCAATACTTTTGTGCCAGTTCAGTGCCTGAGTGATGAATATATGAGAATCCCCTTCTCCTACTATTGTTAAAAATGGGACTTTCACAAAAGCGGGCGAAGCTTCAGCATTTCGCCATAGATCAAGCATCTTTTCTGGTGTATCGACTCCGGCTTTCCAGCCCAACATCTGCCGGCTACGCTGGGTGGCACTGCTGATTTTATTTGGCTGAGCACCATCCTTGTTAACCGATTCAACCGTTCGCTGGAACAGCTCGTATGGGTATGGGAAAGGGGAGCTGGCAATAACGCCAGCCAAACGTTCCTCTGACATGGCAGCACGAGAAACAAAATATCCACCTAGGCTAATTCCCAACAATGCGATACGGCCAGGCTTTACATTAAAATTGTTTATTAGCGAATCAATAACAGCAGCAATAGCGTGTTCAGGCTCCGTTTGCCAATGAAGCCCTTGTGTGGCTGTCATCCCCTGCCCCGGCAGATCGACCATGGCTACGGAATAACCACGCTCCCACAACATCCTGCCCTGGGACAGGAAGAGATCTTCCAGGCAGGTATCTGCACCGCCAATTACGATGACGACCGGTGCGCCGACATGATGATTCTTGATGAATACCCCAGGCAGCCGTCCCCCCTTAAAAGGAGTCTCAAATGGTGTTGCGGGGAACTGAAGTTCTCTCAGAGAAAGCATGAACGCATGGTGATGGCTGGTGTAAAGATCGATAAAGGATTTAGAGCCAGGTAAAGCAAATTGCCAGGCTGACCTATAAGCTGCAAAAGCTTTAAGCCGCTGCTCGCCGGCTGAACGAGTCCAACCCTGTATCTTCCATGCATCAGCTTGTTTATTGAGCTCATTGGCATATAGGCTGAATGCGTTTACCCAACTATCGGCATCTCCATCCGTTATATTTTCCGCGACATAAAATGCCTGCCCAATGTCTAAACCACCGCTCGGCCCCCAACTAACGGCCGCCATGAAGAACAGATCCATGTCGATATCATTAAAAAAATACTTCCTGGCCATGCGCTGATCAGGCCGATGCATGCCCGTGTGCAAAGTGAGTTGGTTTTCATCAGGCGATAAAATCATGGTTGCTCTCCAATTAATTCGCATAGATAATAAAAGTATTACTTACATTTTAATACTCGCGTTTTCAGAGAAACCACAATGAATGATAAAATAAATAATAAACAACAAGATAAAACAAGAGTTCCGCGTCAAGCGAGAGCTCAACATAAGATTGAACTTATATTCGAGGCGGTACTTTGTTTGCTTGAAGAGGAAGGAATGCATGCTTTTAACACGAATGCGGTGGCTGCCAGAGCGGGCGTAAATATTGGTACCTTGTACCAATATTTCACAGATAAACAGGCACTTTTGGACGCCCTGATAGCGCGCGAGTTACACGGTATGTCCGAGCTAATTTTTGAATCTGTCGTAGATACATCAATTTCGGAGCCAGAAGACAAAATAATTCGCATTGTTCACGCAGTGGTGGGTGCCTACGGCGGGCGTAGCCGCGTGCATCGTATGCTGATAGGACACGCGATGACCGATTTCTCAGGGGGGAAACTCGCGTTTCTATACACAAATTTGATGGCGGCCTTGCAGAACGAGGAAGGGAAAAATCACCATGAGGCGAGGAATAATCTATCCGAGGCTCAGGCCTTTGTACTCGTACACTCATGCGCAGGAGTATTGCGCACCTTTGTCCTGAGTGAGAACCCACCGGCGCAAGCCGAAGTCGAAACCGCGTTGGTTGTGCTAATTACAAGTTATCTTGAACAATTACGTACAAAGCATTAACGCTGTAACCCATACATAACGAGCGTTTCCCCGAATATGCTCCAGTCATAATCAGGAATAACCAGCTGTTGATCCCTTCCGAAAGCTAAAATAGGTTAGCCAGATTTCGCATGCGAAATCTGGTCTCATCGTTATTTCAGGTACGACGATACAACGATAAAATTTGCGGGGTTAGCCGATAGTACGGTTTAGACCAGCGACCATTTCTGAGAGCTGATAGAGTTGAGTTTTCAACGCTGGTATCTAAATAGAGAATATCGATAACATTTGCTTCACTCAGTTTTTTGGCCACTGCGGAGATGTTCGTTTTTTTCAAACCGGTTTCAGCCTCAACGGATTCAGCATCAAGATCAGTAACCCCTGCGTCAAAGGAATCTAAAAGGTATGCAATAAATGCTCGTCCATCACTTTTCCGGCCTGTTTCCAGGAAAATTCTCTCTAGTTGCATAAAAGTCATGAAGCCACCTTTTTAGTAAGAAGATACCTTTCATCTTCTTCAATTGCCGCGCACAACCAACCAGTTGCCAGCGACTGGTCGATTGACGCCGGCAACTCCACTGTAAGTACAGCCAGTTCCTTAGATTTGCATAACTGAATGTAAAGCGCAGCAAAACCCGCCCATTCTTCATCTGAAGCTGGGCGCCAACCGGTTTTCAACAGTAAAACGAGTGCGGCAAGTGCGGCCCAGAGAGGTGTGACACCAGATCTCCCCCATTCGGCGAGTGCTGCCCCAGGAACAGGTTTTGCTCTGCGAACAAAACTATGTTCAACCGCAACATCATTAAGATGAGCAGCCGCTTCAGCGGGGCTGAGATCAGAAGAAATATGCCAGGTTTTAACGATACGGGCGCGAAAAGCACCCGACAGTTGAGTAAACGGGGTTAGTTTCACGCTCATGCTTCCTTCACTCCCTGGACAATCAAAGAAATCGCTTCGACACATCTTTCCCCGGATGGAAATTCAACCCAAATCATGCCGCTTTCTGCAGGCACTTTCAGGATAATATGGCCATGCTCCTGACCTAAAGTAACCATTACTTTTGGTACTCCCTCACGAACATAGCTTGATGGGACAACAACGTCAGCTTGATGCTGGTCGGCAGAAGTTTGCGCATTGCCTGTTAAAGTTTCGTTATCAGGCTCGCGCTGCTCGCCATCCTGTTTCAGATCGTCAATTAACTGCGGTTTTTCTTTTGTCTTAAGGGTCTGCTTAGGTTTACGTCCCTTAATCCCATCCAGAACTGATTTCGCCTGCGAACGCGTTAGCTTTTCATTTCTGGCCACCGTCGCCAGGCGTGCAGCTTCCTCGGGTGCAGCATCATGTATTTGGCAAAGGGTATAGACTAAATCCACATCAGCAGTGACCTTATCCTTAAGCAACGAGGTAATCACCTCCGGGGCATCACACAACCGCATATGCTTACTCACAAACGCCGTCGGTTTTCCAAGGGATTTAGCTATCTCTTCTCCCGTCATACCCCAATCGCGTTTTAGAGAAAGCAGATTATTTGCGGTTGCTAGGGGCTTTAAACCCGATTGGTGGAGGTTTTCGATAAGTTGCCCGAGAATACGTTTTTTCTCATCTGCCGGAGCCTCACCAATATAGAGGTCGATAAATTCATCCCCCCGGAGGCGCGCTGCCCGAACCCGGGTTTCTCCCAACCAGATCCGATAGCCTTTTTTATCACGAGGAAATGCACGGGGAGGAGCAAGAACACCTACTACAGAATAAGTATCAGTAAGACCTTGAATTATCGGTTCTTCGAAATCCTCATCGGGGCGAACCTGTTCTGTCGCATAGACTTCGCTTAATCGGACTCGGACTATCTGACCGGCGGCGGTCAATTCTGGACGTGCAATTTCAGATAAAAGACCATGACCGCTCTCACCGACTACAGGAATGGTCGGTGCTTCACGTTGGATCAAATTCTCCTGTACGCCAGGAACAACCGGTTGCTGAATCCCTTGCTTATTACGTTCTGCGATTTGTTTCTTAAAATTCTTAGCCACGATCGGCCTCCTGGATAAGTTTCACCAGTTTTTGAGTTAGCTCGTCATACTGCTTAGCTGGCAACGAACTTGGCGCATACTCTTTAAACGTCATGCCCAGTTCAATGGCTTCTTTTGCCGTGGTGGCTACGTAAGAGATATACGCCAACACTTTAGACTGGTCGTAACCACTGCTTTCGAGTATCTCAAACAGCATCCGAAGGTTTTCGGTATCTACTGCGGTGAACCGTCCCTCAAGTAACTCTTTCTTGTAATTCGACACCACAGCTTGAGTAACGTATACGCCGAGAAATGACAGCCGCGGGTTATAGTTCTTTTTGATTTTTTGCATGTAAGCCAGCTGCTTGGCCACGCCATTTCGCGATGACTTTTCAAGCAATGTTGGGATGATCAAATAATCGGCCACAAGATGGCTCGCTATCATTACGTTTGAATAGGAAGGGTTAGAATCGATAACGATGAAGTCATATTTTTCCCGAAGCACTTCTACGCGATCTCTGAAATCGAAGATGCAATCAGTCGGGCGATAGTTGATCTCGTTCAACTCATAGGTGGTACCTATAAAATGGCGGCCATCTCCCAAAACGATGGGCTGAACATCAGTGTTTATGAAAAAAAGTTGATGCGTGTGGGCGCCGCCCGGCGTGAACTCATGTTTGAAAGGTTCACGTTCTATTTCTAACGGCATTCCTTCTGGAAAGGTGCGCTCGGTAAAGCCGGCGGTCCAGTCCATATCAATACAAAGAGTTTTAAAGCCTGACTGCTGGAGGTTATAAGAGATCTCGTTAGACGATTGTGATTTAACTACGCCACCTTTCTGATTACCAACAACGATAACTTTACCGAGCGCAGAAGCCTGATTGATGCTCATCGTTACTTCCTTTTGAAATTTCGCATGCGAAATATGTAGTGTGATTGGATGGCGGAGTTAGATATCGCCGTGAGCAGAAAAAGAACACAGCGCGAATCGAGCTAAAGAGAATTTAGTGCGTAGAAGCAGGAATATTTTTTTGATTATCATGATTTCTCCTTTGAGCCTGGCGTATGCCTGAGTATTCAGATGGCCGCCCACCTGAATACTGAACTTAACATCTCATTCTTTAAATATCAACACCGATATTTTATTTTTGAGGTAATTTTTCAAGCATGGGCTTAATTTCCCGGGTAAACACAGCAACTGCATTAACGCTGATGCGACGAACCCATGCATTGTTACGATAGCGGGAAAACTTGAAAGCTTTCTTAGACAAAAAGTCGCGTACTTCTGCATCTGGCTTGTATCCAAAATGGATCTCGATTTTGCCGTCATCGCTTTTGCGTATCTCGATGCCGTTTCCCAATATCTGAGCAATTTCGGGGGCAGCCTGCTGCAAACGCTCTACGTCTTTTACCCGCTGTTCGAGCCGGCGGATTTCCTGATTATTGTTTGAAAGCTGATAGGGCCAGAACGCGATGATTTTTGCGGAATAATCGGATGGCTTAAGCATGGACAGTGCTTCATCTAATGGGATGGCAAGCTCGTCTACCAACTGCTGCGCGCAACGATCTCTCATTTCGGCAGATACCCCTGCAGGAGACCCTTTCTTATAAACCTTTCCGACAATTTTGTTGGCTGCCTTCATAGTTTCCTGAAGCTTAATACGGTCATTCAACTTACTGATGAGCAGCTCGTTGGCGTTCGGAGCATTAGAGGCGATAGCAACGCCATTGCCAAAAGGCATGACTCGCTTGAGGAAACGATTAGGGGAATGTGTCGTATAAGCAGTAACGGCCGCGTACTTATTATCGGCTGAAGCATTACGTTTACGCTGACGCTCTACAGGGAAACGGGCAGGGCCTGTAATCATAGGGCTTGCACAGGTAGACATGGTTGCCAAGTAGCCCATAAACAAAACCTTCATACGCTGCCGGTAAGTCTCGAACCACTCCTCCAGCTGTTCTGGCCAATCTGCCTGGATCACCGCATTACGGGCGATCGCATTTTCAATCTCTAACGTAATACGGGTTTTCTGTTCTGTAATGCGTGAGGCATATTCCACCTGGATTTCTAAGCCACGTTGTTCTGGGGAGAACGATACATTGTGAAAAGCGCGCGCAGCGATATCAGAAGGAATATCAATGAGATAAGCTGAAAGCTCAGGGCGTGTTGATAAGATTCTTACTTTACGTTCTTGCAAAGACTGAGACATGAATTGCTCCTTTGAGTATGGCGTATTCGCCTAGGTACAGCTCCGGCCTTCCGTCGCTGTGTGAGTATTATAACTCACATTACATGTAATTATCAATATAGATAATTACAATAACACGCATGATTTCGCATGCGAAATCTCTAACTCTTCCATCTCCAAATTTGTCCATAACCAGCGCAAACACAAAGCACTGACCAGAGCGCGTAAGGCACTTTATGGTCTGTTTCCAGCCAGCTCTTAGCGTAGTTCTGATCAACATCCATAAGTAATGCAAATTCCTGAATACTCATGCCTGCCTGTTTTAAAACAAAAGAGAGTTCTGTTTTATTTGGTGCAACCCAGCCCGATGAAACAGGTAAAAGACACTCTTTTCGAAGAGAGCAGGGGGTGACTTCGTAAACTGTCTGCATTTCCATTTAACACTCCTAAAGCCGCCACAAGGGCGGCAAAATTAAAATTAAAGCCAACCACGCTCAGCAAAAGAAACCGTAGTGCCATTACCGACGACGATATGGTCAAGTAGTTTCAATTCCAGCATTGCTGCGACCTTTTCAATTAGAGCCGTTACGCGACGATCTTCTTCACTTGGCTCCGAATAACCTGAAGGGTGATTATGAGAAAGGATGAACGCACTGGCGTTCAACGTCATTGCTGCACGAATAATCTCCCTCGGATAAACCTCCACGCATTTCACGGAACCCAAAAACATCCGTTGATATTCGATCAACTGGTTTTGAGTATTTAGAAATAACACAGCAAAAACTTCCCGTTCTTCAGCAGCCAATTCCAACGATACAAAGTCTTTGACTACTTGGGTGGAGTTGAGTGTCACATCCCGTGTTTTCATGCGAGATTTGAGGATATCTTTTGCCGTTTCGATGATGGTGGTTTCAGATTCATACGAATGAGTAGCCGTATTGACGAGATGCATTGATTTCTCCTGTGAGACTGGCGTTACGCCGGGCAGAGATACGGCCTTCCGTATCTCAATGTGATTATTATATTACTTTAGTTTTTAGTTATCAATACAGATATCATAAGATTTCGCATGCGAAATCCTCATTCAGT
Organism: Rahnella sp. BCC 1045; assembly: GCF_019049615.1. Taxonomy (NCBI): domain Bacteria; kingdom Pseudomonadati; phylum Pseudomonadota; class Gammaproteobacteria; order Enterobacterales; family Yersiniaceae; genus Rahnella; species Rahnella sp. BCC 1045. Next base: position 7,252 of record NZ_JAFMOZ010000080.1, read on the forward strand.
GGAGGTTGCAATACTGCACTTTTAAGTTACAGAAGAGGTCATCTTATCTCTGACATTGTTTGCAATTGAACACTTTCCCTGACGTGCATTTTTATCTTTAATACTCGGAAACTTTTAGCCAGTAAGCTATGTTGCGTTAATTGAAAGGACCGAGGAAATTCTGAAATATGGCAACCGACCATGAAGGAAGGAAGAAATTTTTGACCGGAGCACGACCACTAAAAGCGAGGCGGGATGTGTTTAGCAAAAACTCCTGGAAAGTACCATCAGGTGTTGAAATCAAAGAAGTGCTAGAACTGATAGATCTAACTGAAGTGGCTATCGCTGAGCAACTGAGAATAAAGACACGAACTATCCGAAAGTGGAAATCTGGTGATTCCCACATTTCTTTCGCCAATTGGTTCTGCCTGTGCTGGCTCGCCGGCTTAGGACCGATTCTTACGGAACAACCGAAGGGTCTTCCTTAAAACTTTCCTAAGAAAACGAGTCCTGTAATGAAAGACAAATCGTATAACCTTGCGTAGCTTGTGGCGGTAAACCCAGGCCAAATAGAGCCCATAAAGCGATTGGTATATTGCGTACACCACGTAAATTAAATGACCTGTTGCCATCAAGTATGTCAGTACTGTGGCTATAAATTTAAGAAGGACTGCTAACATATTAATACCTCATTTTATTGTTTTATCTGAAGTATTTATCAATATAAAAGCGGAACTAAATTCCGGTTTTAGGTTTTGGCTATGAAATTCTGAAAATACACAGGTGAGAGGATACCGCCGGGATACACTCTCACCAGCAATGAAGAGCTCGTTGAGGATTCAGTACGCATATTGTTTCTAGCTGGCATCAGGGCTTGGCATACGCAGGGAGTAGTTCGAAGGATTTCGCATGCGAAATCTGCCTTGCACTCAGAATTTTTAAGAAGTAATGAAGTAGATCAAGAGGGGTTTAAGATTTATTTGACGCCGGAATTTTCAGCGGATTATTGAAGAATGAATGGGAAGTGAAGGGAGGTTGATGACCGTAATATAACGGCCATTTTTACCCAAAAAATTGCAACGTAGTCATATCTAAAGGCCTAATATTTGATACTCGTTAATGGCTCTATCTTCTCGCGGCATAAGATGAATAAACGAACTGCTGTATAAGACATCAAGACCAGATCTAACTTGAGTGGTTTGAGTGCCCGTGTAATCCCGCAAAGTATCATGCATTACCCTAACGGTCGTGTTGGTCTTATAGCGAAGCTGCAACATCGTCAAATACAACTTCAACGCAGTGAAATGGGCAACCCCTCGATTCTAAATTTCTTTAAGTTTCGTTTTAATCTTATCGACCGGCACTTTCGCCCAGTTTGCATCATCCTCCTTTTCTGTCAGCGTAAATCGATTTGTATGCAATCCTCTTTGAACTATGACGATCCAGAGCTGTTCCAGCCTTGAGACTCCTCTAACAACCATCGGCCTACTCAAACTTGTCAGCTTTTCAAAGTCAGTAACCTGCGTGAGGAACGGTTTTTTAAAACAACTTCTTCACTTAGTAATGTCGGATCCTTCACTATCAGAATTACCCTTTCTCCAGCCCGCCGCAAATTCAGACGGCGTCTGATAATTCAGAGTGGGTCACAATTCAATCGGTATTGACATTCATTCAGGCATTCATCACGAAAGCGCCCGTTAAAACTCTCAATAAATCCGTTCTGTGTCGGCTTGCCGGGCTGAATAAGCCGCAGCTCCACGCCATGCTCAAAGGCCCATTGATCGAGCGCGCGGCAGGTAAACACCGGGCCCTGATCGGTTCTTATCGTCGCCGGATAGCCGCGAAACAGCGCAATGCTGTCCAGAATGCGCGTGACCTGCACGCCTGAAATCCCGAAGGCAACGGTGACCGTCAGGCAAGTCATCCACACAGGTCAGGCACTTGATCCTGCGACCGGTGGCCAGTGCATCCATGACAAAATCCATCGACCAGGTCAGATTCGGCGCTGCCGGGCGGAGCAGCGGCAGACGTTCTGTTGCCAGCCCTTTATATCATTGGCCTTCGAACCCCATTGACACAATAAAAGGTGCATATATTATGCATCTTTTAAAAAGAGGTAATTATGATGTTAACTGAACAGCAAAAAGTTCTAGTCAAAGCAACTGTACCTATCTTGCGTGAAAGCGGCGTCGCACTGACCGATTACTTTTATAAACGCATGCTGAACAACAATCCTGAGTTGAAAGAAACCTTTAACATGGGGCACCAACGCAGCGGGGCGCAAGCATCAGCACTTGCGGGTGCAGTACTGGCTTACGCTGAAAACATTGATGACCCAATGGTTTTAGCACCAGTTGTTGAATTGATCTGTAATAAGCACGTGAGCCTTAACATTCAGGCACCAGACTACAACATCGTTGGTGAAAACCTGCTCTACTCCATCAGCGAAGTGTTGAGTATCCCTATGGATGCCCCGCTGATCGATGCCTGGAAAGCTGCATACTTCCAATTGGCTGACCTATTTATTGCGACAGAGAAAAAATTGTACGAAGAGCAAGCTGCAAAGGTGGGTAGCTGGGTAGGGTGGCGCAACTTTGTAGTTGATAAAAAAGTGCGTGAGAGCAATGAAGTTACCTCTTATTACTTCGTACCTGAAGACGGTAAAGCTATCCCACTGTTTAAACCAGGGCAATATGTCACTGTACGAGTTTACGTATCTGAATTGGGCATTAAACAGCCGCGTCAGTACAGTCTTTCTAACATGCCTGGTGAAGATTTCTTACGTATTTCTGTAAAACGTGAAGATCCACATCAAGAAGGCCAAAATCCAGGGTATGTGTCTTCAACTTTGCACAATATTATTAATGAAAAAGATGTTGTAGAACTGACAGCCCCGATTGGTAACTTTGTATTAGTTAACCCAAGCAACGTTAATGTACTAATCAGTGCAGGTGTTGGCCTAACGCCAATGGTTTCTATGCTGAAATCATTATCAAATCAGTCTTCAAAAGCCGTGCACTTCATTCATACTAGCCGTGGCTCAACAGCGCATGCATTACGTGATGAGGTGAAGGGTATTGCTTCTAGCAATGATACAGTGAAGTTGCATATCAACTATCGCAATATTTCATCAACCGACGTGCAAGGTGAGGACTATCACACTCACGGGCATCTAAATCTCAATGATCTAAGTGCTGACTGGTTGCCAGCCGATGCCGATTACTACCTCTGTGGCCCTATCGCCTTCATGCAAGAAAAACGCAAAGAACTGGTAGAGTTTGGTATTTCCAACGACCGGATCCATAGTGAAGCTTTTAGCACCGGTGGCGTCCCAGCCTAACAAAGAATTGACATCCTCCTCACCCTAAAGGGCAAGGAGGATGTCAATCAGTTGGTATACAATTTTTGGGGTGCAGTTCAAGGCTGCTGGACGACTGAAAATTGGCAAGACAGCGCTTTATGACGCTTTGAGCGCATTCAAAAGCCGGGATGATGCTAAAATAATTCCATGAAAAAGACGCCTACACCCCATGATGCAACATTCCGCCAGTTTCTGACGCAGCCGGAGGTTGCCCGCGACTTCATGGAAATCCATCTTCCGGCAGAGCTGCGCGCCATCTGCGATCTCAACACGCTGAAGCTTGAGTCTGGCTCTTTTGTTGAGGATGACCTCCGCCAGTACTTCAGCGATGTGCTCTACAGTCTGAAAACCACGGCAGGCGCGGATGGATATGTCCATGTGCTTATTGAACACCAGTCCAGTCCGGACAAACATATGGCCTTCAGGCTCATCAGATATGCAGTCGCGGCCATGCAACGGCACCTTGAGGCGGGCCACAAAAAACTGCCTCTGGTTATTCCGGTTCTGTTCTATACAGGCAAACGCAGCCCGTATCCGTATTCCACCAACTGGTTGCAGGAGTTTGATGACCCGGCGCTCGCCGGAAAACTCTATGCCGGCGATTTTCCTCTGGTTGATGTAACGGTCATACCCGACGAGGAAATCATGACACACCGCAGCATGGCCGCGCTCACCCTGCTGCAAAAACACATTCGCCAGCGTGACCTGGCAGAGCTGACTGACCGGTTGTCCGCTATTTTGCTGGCGGGCTATCTGTCTTCGCCGCAAGTCATTTCGCTGATACACTATATTATCCAGGCCGGTGAATCGGCGGACGCCCAGGCGTTTGTACGTGAACTGGCACTGCGGGTCCCGCAACATGAGGATGAACTGATGACTATTGCACAACAGCTTGAACAAAAAGGCATCGAGAAAGGTATCGAGAAAGGTATTCAGCTGGGTGAACAACGCGGCATTGAGAAAGGTCGCCACGAAGGAAAACTCGAGGGCAAACTCGAAGTCGCCCGCACCATGCTGGCCAACGGTATTGATCGCGACCTGGTGATGAACATGACAGGCCTGACGGTTGCTGACCTGGCACACATCAGTCACTAAAACTCTCTGAGGTCGGGCTTGCCCGGCCTCTTTTTTTGCACACGTCCCTCATCAGCAATGCATGACGCATCGCCACATCCGATCACGAGATTACCGCTTGACCGTAAATTACCACACCCGCCCCACAGCAGAACTGTCACACTTAACCTGGTGTGCGCTAGTCGCCATACGTCTCGCCCAGCAGGAAGGCAAAGCGCAGTCGCCGCTGCAGCAACACCTATACATCATGCAGTGGCTGACGACGGCGCAGAAACGCCGGCTGCTGCCCAAAAATGTGGCACCGGACATTATCTGGCTGCTGAATCAGGGAAAAAAATACGGATTCGCCGCCAACCTGCTGGGGAAAATCGACTATATCTACCGTTCAAGTGCGGGCGAGCTGGCTGCCCAAAGTGCACTTTTCCGTTTTACCTATTTTGTTGAAACCCTCAAAACAATGGGATGGCTGGATTTTCTGGTTCCACCGAAAGACTGGGAGAGTAACTGGAAATGTTCCGAGAGAGCCCGCGCAGTCTATACGCCAAAGGCTCAGCTTCATCCGTCATTTGACGAAGCCGGGGCGCTGATTAAACCGCTGCCCGTTCGCTTTACGGGGGATATTTCCGGTGTATATACGCTGATGGAGCAGTGCAACCTGCGCTTCCATCAGGAAACCGACCATGAGGGTTTTTCGGCATTTGTTCTGTAGGAGTAATCAGTACAGCACCCGAGAAAGAAACAGATGCCCATCATTTTGTGACGCCGTCACTTTATTTAATTAGCGGATAACTGATATTCTTCACAACAGCCATCGCGGCCCCGGACGAGCCGTGTGGGTTAGCGGCCTGGCTGAGCTGGAACTCAGTCAGGTTGCGCCAAACGCGGAGATAATGCTGGTCCCCAGACGCCACGATAAATTTGCGCAATAATTAAAACTTCATTATTCGGCCTGCCCTCGATCAGCAGGTCATCCATCCCCGTGATTGAAACCACCGTTTCGACGTCTGGAATAGCTTCTTTAAGGCGCAAATTCATCAATTCTGTCAGCCTGAATACTTCTAAAAATGGAATATTGTGAGTTCTGTTCACTTTTATTGTCACAAATGGAAGTTTCATCATACTCCTTAAGCTTCAATAAAATTGAGGCTCTTTCAGCAGCTCGCTGATTTCATCAAGGATCTTCCGCAGCGCCGCCTTACCGGCAGGCTTCCCCATGGTTTCAACATTACAAGACAGTTGAGACGCTCTGGCGGCCAGTCCGAACAGGCGTTTGCCGCCATGCGGTGCCAATCATCACCATATTGAGGCTGATCTGAATGCTGGCCATAGGGTCGCACCCCTCATCTTCACTGATGAACACACTTTGCAGTTCAGCTCGTGACAAAAAACGATTTTTGCAACAACACAGACGAACCGACAAATATCCTCTTTCGTTTTTCCATATTGTAGCCATGTATCAAGATTGGCTATGTCTTTATACGCATCGCGCATGTATGTTGCAAAAACGGGAGTGACCATAGATTCCGTTTTCCAAGCTGACCCATTTATCATTTTTCAGTCTCTGTACTTCCCGCAGCAACACTTCAGGTTGCAGATATCGCTTAGTGGATTTTTTTTATCGATATTCAGCCTGAATACGATATTTCATCTCTTAAGGTGATCCTGAACCGGATATAAAATGATGAAATTATTTCGTGGAGTACTATCAATGAGTGGTGCCTGAAAATATTTTCAGCACCTGCATATAATTGAGGATAAAACGTGTCTGAGCTAAAGATGATTACCTGTTCGCACTGCCGAAGTGATATTCCCTACGGAGCCAACGTCTGCAGGGGATGTCATGCAGAGATTAAATACGGTACCCCGGGAATTATAATGTTCCTGGGGTTTTTGGTACCGGCGGGACTGGGGCTTTATATTGCAAAATTATGCGTGACGTCTCTGGGATTTAATGAAACATTTGCTTATGTAGTCTGGGGGATCGTAGCTGTTGCCGGCTGGTATGCCGCACTTAAGTTCTGCCGCGGCAGATTCGGCAATTATGTCTCGTTTACCCGTCAGAAAAATCAGTAGCTGAGTCGTTCAGCTTTTGGCAGCCATGCATGAACATGGCTTAACGGATACTTTCACCCTAATTTATAGGCATGAAGCGACTACAAACCTTAAATTCCAGTTGAACCAAATGGTCAGCAAGTGCTTGATATGCGGCGCTTCGCGGAGGCTTGTCGTTTTTTTTGAACCGCTCACTTGCGTTTCAAAATGAAAATCATGAGGCCGGTAACAAATATTTTTCCTATGCAAAAATTACAGCATGGCTGGTGGAGTGGAAATTAATCCAAATTATGAAGACCTGGCTGGGTCAATTTAACTAACTTTCCTTCGTTCGCTTTCGGGGAAGAACATCATCTTCCCCCCTCTGGCCATCAGGCATCTCAACAACCAGCTTCATGAAGGGGTTATATGCGGGGTCAGAAACCCAACGGTAATCCCCCGGATAAACTTCGCTATGTTCAGCGCGGCGGATTCCTGTTTCTTCATGATTAAAAAACCGTCTTTGTAGACGAGGTTTTCATTTTCAGCTTGCGCCCGCACAGCTATCCGGCACGTTATTCAGCCCCTCTGCGCCGTGAGTGAAGGATTTAAAGCGCTGTTGATCGTCCAGTTTGATGATGTACAGCGAATCGAAATCGCTGCCCGGCCATTTCGGCACCGCCGCAGGATCGCCTCCGGTTTTCTTCACCAGACTTTTCGCCGCTGTTACCAGATTTTTGTGCTCCCAGGAGACAAAAGTGAGGCTGCCGCTGCTTTGATTTTTCAGTAAATCATCCGCCAGCTCGTCGGTCTGCTCCGCGTGATAGTGCAGGTCGATGGCCTGAGAAAGACGGATGGCGGTCGGCGTAATGGTGGTTAGCGGGCGCAGTGAGCTGCCGGTTTTGTTCTCTTTGGGGGCGGCAGCGTAGATGGCATTCGGTTTACCGTACTGGCTTAACAGAACCGAAGGCAGTTGCAATGCGCGGTTCAGCCCTTTGCATGTGAGCTGCCCGCTACTGTTAAGCGGTTTCTCACCGTGGCGAAGGAACACTATCGTGCTGTCGGCCTTCGCTATCATCGGGGTTAATAAGGCACTGCTCAGCAGCACAACAAGAGATTTCTTGATCATTTTTATCATGGGATGAATTCTTACTATATGGGGTTCGAGGGCCAACTGTACGAAAACGTACGGCAAGAAATAAATATATGTCTGAAAATAGATTTCTAAACAACAGTGTCCGATAAATGCCATTTTTCGATTAAGAATACGCCGCTTCAAGGGTTTTCTCTATATTTAATATATATATCATAAAGTTACATCACTAGCGTACGTTTTCGTACAGTTGGCCTTCAGATTCCTTACCCGGCCCCCTACTGAGTCGCATCAGCTCTAAGGTGGAGGAGGACGTCATTCATCTCATAATCAACTAATAAACAGTCAGAGTAAAACATGATGCATCCGATAGAGTATTTTAATTTAAAAAATAATTAATGATTAAATTGTGGCAAAAAATGACTATTGGTAATTTCTTAAATTTAATTTATGTGCAAACATCATGATGAAATTAAATATAATTTACGTTGATATGTGCGTTTTTTTCTGGATACGATAATTATCTGATATTTATGACTGAAGTCATTAGTATCATTTGATAAACACCTTCACTGCCTCCATTGATCTTAAGCACAAATAATTCTAACTAACATACAACAAAGGATCTTTATGACTAAAACGCACGCATACATTGAACACCGCCCAAAATCTGGCGATAAATTTGCGACTACAACGCATCATGTTGTCATTGCTAACGGGGAGGTGGTACATGAGGCTAATACGCAGAAAGAAGCCGCCGACTGGGCATTTTCTATGGATTTTGCGGTCCATGTCGCCCGTGAAAGACACTTACAGGATCGTGACCAACCTGCTCACTGGCGCAAATATCCATAAATTACAAACCCAGTGGCACGTTGACTGAGTATGAAAAACTACCCATTTGAGCCGGAAAAAACCGGCTCTTCATAACCAGCTGACGAATTCATTATCAGTTCATATTATATTTGAGTGTTTTAGTGATTCGCATAAAAAACTCCATACTCTGACCACCATTGTTTGAAAATATTACCAGGGACAATAGCAACCACCAATAAGAGGGGTGACCAAAGCTACAGCAGCTTAATTTCACGTTACACTTAATTATCAATTTATATTGACGATCTAATAATTTTGACTTTATACAACTCAAGTTAAGGATACTTATGGCCACTATATCTTCATTAGGCATAGGTTCAGGTTTAGACCTTAATACTCTGCTGGATAACCTGACAACCGCAGAAAATGCACGCCTGACCCCAATAACCACTGCGCAGACGTCTTACAGTGCACAGCTTAGCGCTTACGGTACGCTGCAAAGCGCCGTCCAGACCTTTGCGGATGCAGCAACGGCACTAGAATCAACGAATACCTATGGCGCAACAACAGCCACTTCAAGTAACACTTCCGCTTTCAGCGCGACCACTTCTACGGGTGCAGCCGCAGGCACCTATTCCGTTTCCGTTTCACAACTGGCCACCTCTCAATCCCTAATTTCTGCAACACAGAGCAGCAACACTACCGCGTTGGGTGCAACCACTTCGGATAATAATCGCACTCTGACGATCAGCCAGGGTGATGGCAGTACACCGTTGAGCATCAACCTTACTGATGACCAGACGTCACTGACCGGTATTCGCGATGCAATCAACAAAGCCGATGGCGGCGTTACAGCTAGCATTGTTAAAGTTTCTGACAGCAGTTATAAACTGGTGTTGAGTGCAAACAATACCGGCACTGATTCAGAAATGAGCGTGAGTGTAACGGGCGATGACACGCTGAATGGCATCATCGGGTATGATTCAACCACCGGCAGCGGGGCAATGACGCAAAATGCTGCAGCCGCTAACGCACAGCTCACCTATAATGGGATTGAGATAGAGCGCCAAAGTAACACCATCAGTGACCTGCAAGATGGTATTTCACTGACTTTGACCGGCCTTACGTCGAGTGCGGCTTCCCTGTCCGTGACTAAAGACACCAGTACAGCCTCGACAGCAATTAATACCTTTGTAACGGCTTACAACGCTTTGCAGGACACATTCAGCAGCCTGACAAAGTTTACTGCATCGACCGTTGACTCAGGCACACAAGACTCCTCCAACGGCGCATTGCTAGGGGATAGCACCCTACGAACTATCCAGACGCAGCTAAAATCAGCCATTGGAAGTTCGAATGGTGCCGGTTCCATCAATACTCTTGCCAGCATCGGGATCACTACCGATCCGACCACTGGCCAACTGACTGTTGATAGCACAAAACTCAGCACAGCACTGACAACGAATAGCAGTGCCGTGCAGGCAATGATGATCGGCGACGGTAAAACTACGGGGGTGATGACAAACATTACCAATCTGAATAGCCAATATCTGAATACCACCACCGGTACCATCGCCACAGCGGAAACTTCCGTGAATAACACACTGAAAAGTTTGACCACGCAATATAATGCGGTCAATGACAGCATCACGGATACTATTGCTCGTTACAAGACCGAATTCACTGCTCTCGATGTGACGATGGCTTCGTTAAATAGCACCAGTTCGTATCTTACTGAGCAGTTCTCCACCACAAGTAGTTCAAGTTCACTGGGGCAGTAATTAAACAAAGACCTTGTTTATGTCTAGGGGTTAGAAGATTTGCTGGAAGGCATCAAAAACGAAAAAATCAAATTTGAAGGGGAACATCCGCTGATCGTCAAACTGGCTAAGCATATCGACGGTATTGTGTAACCCCCTCCGGCGGTGTTGTTTGACACCGCCTTTCCCCGCCGCACCGACGTTTTCCGACACAATAGATAAACCTCATTCCGGCTCAGCCGATGCGCTGCAGCCCGACCGTGCTCACCGGCACCGTAAACCTCACTCCCCGCTGATACCCGACGTCGAGGGCGAACACCCGGGTGTAGACCTCGGTGCTCGAGGCCTCGGTGTGGCCCATGTACGCCTGGACCACCTTCATCGGCACGTGGGACTGGATCAGGTGCATCGCAAAGCTGTGGCGGAACGTTTTCGGGGTGATGGTCGCTAACGAAAACGTGACACTATCACTTTCAGCGCGGCGAACCGCGGCGCGGATCCAGTTGCGCGGCGTCTCGTCGCTCTTCACGTTCCAGATAGGGTCGTTCTTCTTCGGCCTGAACGTCTGAAAATACTCCCGCAGCCGCTGCACGTACGCCTCATCGAACAGCGGCACGATGCGGCTGAGCTGCTCGCCGGCCTCCGGGCGCCCGCGTCCGCGGGTGCGCTGCTTGAGGGTTTTGATCACCACGAACGGCCGCACGCCGTTGTCGAGGTTAAAGTGCGCCGGCGTGAGTGCCAGGCATTCATTGAGGCGGGCGCCGGTGTTCCACAGCGTCTCCCCGAACAGCCGCTGGGTCAGATCCCGCAGGTAGGGCAAAAGCTGGCTCACCTCCGGGGCGAGCAGGTAGTGCGGCATCCCGACGCCGGCGCTCAGTGCCATCTGGCGAAGGGCCAGGGCGTCGTCGTAGTTAAAGTAGCCGCTGGTTACGCTACGTGAATTCTGCAAACTTTCGAGAGGTGTAAGGCTCAATTTTTTAATCTCCGCAATCTGCGTCGCAGAGCCGGCTTCCGGCGGCGATTTTTAAGACATTGGTGATAGTGTGCCGAAAATTGGCGGCCCGATCGACCAGAATAAATACCAAAATGGTGATCGGTCGTTTTGGGGAGTTTTCGGCTATACGGGAAAAAGCCCAACGTGCGGGGGAGGGGATCGGGCGGTCAGCAACGCCCCGTCGCTGCCGCCTGACCGGACCAGACGGTATGCAAGCCCCTGAATCCAAGGCAATTATACCGCATCGCCCGGAAAAAACCTCCCTTTGACGTCTACAGGAAAAATCTCCACCCTTAAAAGCCGGAAAACACTACATATGGTATGCCGGCCAGCTGCTACCGCTACCATATGTAGTGTTCGGCGGGCGGTTCGCGCCGGTGGCCGTGAGGACGTTGGGCAGTCTACGCGTAAACCCCAATCCGTGAAAAGTGAGCGTACCTGGACGCGGGAGGGGCGAAATACGCAGCACCCGCCGCGGGGATCGGGTCATGCTGATAAGAGGGGGTCGGAAGCAAAAACCTGAAAACTGTACGTGCTAAGCCGCTATCCGGGATGAGATAATGATGTTCTTGAAGCAAAAGACAATGTGAATAGCCAATATTCCGCCAGACTAATCCGTCGCGGGAATAAGTACCGTATTTGTTTATACCGGAACAAGTATGCGGGGAAGTATTGTCTTGTTAAAAGTTTTGTTGAGCGAAGTCCTTTATTAAAAGTACACAGTGGTAGAGTGCATAAATATAAAACGCGCGTCAGATACTTTTGAGGTACGGCGAAATCTCTGTATGTAGAAGATTATTTAGACACAAAGTTAAAGCCCAGAGAAAGCAAGAAAAATATGGCTTAAAAGTGAAAATAAAGTTGATATTTTCCTTGCATTCTGGTAATATATTATTATTAGGAAGTGAGTTGCTGCTTACGAGCGAAATAGCACTCACGTGTTGAGTTGATAGCACTTAGGTTGAATAAGCAATGTGAAAGATTAAATGACGGAATGCCTGAGTGTTATGACTTAGCCCTCCCTGAACTCAAATCCCACCCATTATTATCAACCTCCTGACCGGGAGGTTTTTTATTTCCAGTCAGCAAGTCAGTCTCAACGTCTTATACACCGCCATTACCCCCGCCTGCGCGATTAATCTTCGCTCAGGAGCCGGGACTCCCCTTGCCGAAATCTGGCAAACGGGAAATGGCGTAAACATTAACGAGTATGGAACAAGCGAGGTGAAGTATGAGCGGATAAATAAAAGCGGTACGAAAACATTACGTCAAAGGACATTCAGTCCTGAGACAAAAACAAACTATTTAAAAGGTATGAGAAATGAACATTTCAAATACAGAAGTAAATAAAATCACACAATTCAAAAAGGCAGGTTCAAATGGATACAAAGTCAGGCTTAGTAAATAATAGTGTTTTTGGAGTATTTCTTGAAGCGTATAAACACTACAAAGAAATCCGCGAAGCTTACAACGATAAGAAATGGTACAGGTTTACTGCCTTACTCATTTTCACATTAGTAATGGTGGCGGTCGTAGTCTTCGCAAAACCATTACTTGCGGCATATTTATTGAAGGGATTTATCGGTATGGGATGGTTACCGCTACCCGTTTGCAAAGGGTTAGCGAGTTGCGTAACGACTGGGATCACTACGCAACTCAGGAATCACGTAAAACGCTGGATACTTAAAATCGATAGGTAAGTAAGCAAATGGTTATTAGTACTTGTTCCTGGTTGGCCCCGGGAACAAGTACACATAGTAACCATTCTACTTAAAGATTGCAACTCCAGTATAGTTTTCACCGATAAGTTTACATAACTTGTTGTTTGAAACTTAAGATACTTTTCAGCACTATTCATGTCTAACATGAATAGTGTTTCTTCGCGCCTGGGTGTATTATTCATGTGACACATGAATAAGGAAAGAGCCGTGCGTATATCCGAACTCCAGAGAAAGGTGCTCCTGGTCCTCAGTGCGCTCGAAGCGCGCGGCCACGATGCGCCCCTACCCGTCATGCAGCTGCTGAGCCTGCTCAACACTGCCGTCAATAAGGATATCTATTCCACCAATCTGCGCACCTCACTGCACACGCTGCACCGGCACGGACTGGTCCTGAAACACAGGAATGCGTCGCTGAACCTGGCGGTTACCCTGACGGACGCAGGGCGCCGTAAGGCAGACGCGATCCGTTATAAACTCGTGGTATAACAGCGCTGTTTAATTATTGAAGGAATAACCGTGAACCTTTATCACTATACTGACCTGAATGCCGTTCATTCGATATTAGATACGCATAAAATCCGCATGACGGATATTCGTTTTTTGAACGATAAAACAGAGTATTTACAGGGTCTGGAAATTCTCGAAGAAGCCTCGCATGAAGTATTCACACGATATGATATTTTCGAAAAAGACTTTGTGGATACCGTAGAAGGATGGTTTGCGCAAGCCTTTGAAGAACTATTCAATTTTGAAAATGCCAGCGAAATGTTTTATGTAGCATCATTCAGTCGTTCTGCAGACACGCTAAGTCAATGGCGAAGTTATGGAATGTTTGCTATTGAATTTAACTTCGAAAAGTTAAAAGAAATAGTGAGC